>JALSHP010000390.1 GCA_026982175.1 Campylobacteraceae bacterium | reverse complement strand
TCCATTCATCATACGCTTCCATCCTAAAACACCCCTTTCTCATAAAAAAGTCCCATAATCGCTAAAAAGTTTAAAAGTGAATGCATAATCATCGGAATAAAAAGCGAATTCGTGCGTATTCGAGCATAACCAAATACAAGCCCAATGACAAAAATAGCAATCAGATAAGCAATCTCATACTGCATGTGAATCACAGCCCAAAGAGCTGAAGTGAGCAACACAGCCCCATGTACTCCCATGAAAGAGTTGGCAAAACCTTTGAGTAAAAAGCCTCTAAAAACCACTTCTTCTACCACAGGAGCAGCGACCATGACAGCCACAAGCAAGTAGACCTTGTTCATAAGTGTTGGGTACTCTAAGTTCATCATAAAGTTAGGAATATCTTCTGCCCCCAACGCTTCAATAAGAAAACCTGTGGCAAATTGAAGCACAATAAAGACCAAGAGCCAAAAACCTAAAGTTCTCCACGTAAAGCCATTGAGTGCAAAATAATCTTTTAAAAGAGAACCTCTTTTAAGCTTGGCTACCCCAAATGCTACAGGAACAGCCAAAAACATACCTCCCATAGAGCAAAGAAAGAGTAAAAAAGCATCTGTTGAGGCACTTGAAGCTAATGTCTCAAAAGCTTCGGATGTTATAGCTGTCCCCTCAAACATTAAATAAAAAATAAGAGGAAGCACTTGCCCCAATATAAAAGCGATTAAAATCAGCACCCCCAAAAAGAGTGTTCCCCAAAAACCCCAAACAGCTCCTCTATATTCAATATTTTTACTCAACATCTCTTCTCCTTTGTGGTAATGAACTTAAACCCAAAAGTAACAACAGCAATCCCAATGCCAAAGGGGCATAAAATAACTCTTCTCTCTCATGAATGCTCACTTCACCTTGTGCTTGATTTTGATGCTTATGTTTCATAATGGCAACCAAATCTTTAATTCCTTGCGTTCCTGTGTCTGCAACCACAAATGCACCTTTATTCTCTACGGCTATTTCCCCCAAGGCATCATTTCTCTGCGTAATGGCAATCACGCCATTTTGGCTCACTCTTTTTCCCTCTTTATCAATGACAGGAGAACCTGCCTCTGTTCCTACTAAAACCACATAGAGAAAAATATTCTCTTTTTTAATGGTTTTAGCAAAGGCTTCCAAATCTTTTTGCTCCCCACCATCCGAAAAAACAATCAAAATTTTTGGCTCTTTTTTAGCTAACAGTTCGGTGACATAGCTACCCAAAGCACTAAAGTCGGTGGAACTCATGTTGATATATTCATCACTCACCCCCTCCACCAACTGTGTCAAACTCTCTTTGTCCGAAGAGAAAGGGGCTAACATAAAAGCGGAGTGAGCAAAGGCAATGACGGCTAACTCATCGCTGGGCATCACTCTAAAGAGGTCAACCACCTTCTTTTTGGCAAATTCTAAACGGTTAGGATAAATATCTTTAGCACGCATAGAACCCGAAATATCCAATGCCACCACGGCAGAGAGTCCCTCTAGTTGTACCACCTTTTGACCATGGTCAATGACAGGTCGTGCCAAGGCGATGAGCATTAAAAAAATGGACAAAAGTAAGAGCGTGTTACGCACGACTAAAGGTAGCGTATCATCGCCCACAGAGAGTCGCTTTAAAACCTCTTCACTAAACACAGATGTTACCGCACTTTTATGACGTAAAATCACAAAAGAAAAAACGATTAAGGGTAAAATTAAAATCCAAAAAAGTTGAGGATTAACAAAGCTCATTAGAGACTCCTCATATTTTTAAAATAGATAAAAAAGAGTAAGAGTAAAATGGCAAATATCAACGGATAGACAAAAAGGTAGCTATGTTGTACAAATTTTTTATCTTCTATTTTAGAGACCTCTAATCGGTCAATTTTCTCATAGATTTGAGTCAACATCTCAGCATTTTGAGCAGAAAAGCTTAGCCCATTTCCTGCTTCTGCTAATGCTTTTAAATATCTACCATCAAAGTCTCTCTCTCTTCCTACCCCAATGGTATAGAGCTTCACTTTAGATTTTGAAACCAAAGATTTCACCTCATCTACGGTAATTTGGCTCATGTTGTCAATACCGTCTGTCAGTAAAATAACAATCTTACTTTTAGCTTTTGAGCGTTCTAACATAGCATAAGATTGTATCAAGGCATCATTTATGGCTGTCCGTCTCCCTGCAATGCCCAAACGTTGCATCCCTATGATTTTTTCCAAAAAATCCGTCTCAAAAGTCAAAGGTGATGCCACAAAAGCAATGTCAGCAAAGGTAATAAGCCCTATTCGGTCATTTTTCCGTTTCGCCACAAAAGAGGCTGCCACCTCTTTGGTGACTTGAAATTTATTTTTTTGTAAATCATTTTTATCAAAACGGTCTTGCTTCATCGACTCTGAAGTATCAATAATCAACACAATATCTCGCCCATGTTTTTTAGAGTTGCTATACTCTTTAGTCAAAATAGGCGAAGCCAGTGCCACAATGGCTAAAACAATACCCGACCACTTCAACAATGGTAACAATACGCCTTTTTTAGTCTTACCTAACATTAAAGCACTTAAATGAGGAAAATAGATAGAACGTGCTTTTACTTTACAAAATTTTGCACAGACAATAAAAAGTATTATTAAACCCAAGACCCATGGGTATTCAAAACTAAATTGATTCATCGATAATATGCACCAGTAGATGGTATTGATTTAAAGTATGTTCATCAAGCATCGGAACTTCTTTTTTATATTTATAGGCTTCAAGCATGGGAACAAATTGTCCATAAATCTCTTTGGCACGTTCATTATCTTTGGTGAGTAAACGCCCTAATTTTGTCGCTTCATAGGCTGATGTTTTCACCTCGCTCCAATCTAAGTTTTTAAACTGTTCAAAATAGACCTTTTGCATGTCAATTTTTCTCTTTTTCCAAAACTTTTTAATGAGAAAAAATATTATTAAAATAACTATCGTTAGCCCTAAAAAAATTAAACCTAAAAAAATATAATAAGAACTATCAGGTATCTCTAGTAGAGGTTTTATGTCTCTTAATTCATTTTCCAATTATCGCCCTCCTAGTAACTTAGCCAACTTTAAATATGGCTCTTCATCCGTATATATCTTAGTGTAACGCACTGCTAACCTTTTAAAATCGGCATAAAGTTTGGCATCATTGGCTTCCAATGCTTGTTTGTAACCTTGAAGTTCACTGCTCCCTACCCTTCCCTCAAAAGAACGCTCATTTTCCATGTCCATTAAGCGTATTTGTCCCAAAGCTTGGGGATTCTCTTCAAATCTATCACGCACGATTAAGGCGACTACATCATGTTTTTTGGACAACAACGCCAAATCAACCTCACCCACAAAGTCTGAAATAATAAAAAGCAAAGACTTTCTCTTTAGACGTTTATAGAGTGTATCGGTAAACACCTCATAGTCTGAATGTTTCCCCAACATATTAAAGTTTTGCATTTTACTCACAGCATCTTGCACCCCAAAATGTTTTTTGTTGGGTTTACTCATTCCATAAAATCTATCAGCAAAAAGAAGATTGCTATACAAATCACTATTTTTAACTGCCAAAAAACCTACCAACGCTACCAATTCAGCCATCAATTCAGACTTTTGTCTCACCGTTCCAAAATAGCTAGAGCCACCCAACATCACAGCTGTCACAACGTTGAGTTCTCGCTCTTCATTGTAAATCTTAATAAAAGGCTTTCCCAATTTTGCCGTGGTTTTCCAATCTATTTTACGAACATCATCCCCATAGACATATTCACGAAGCTCCGTAAACTCAAAGCCTTCACCTTGAAAAAGTGAAGCGTTATTACCTAGCATCTCACCAAAGACTTGTTTTCGTGCTTTTAGTAGTATTTTTTTTGGCATTACGGAATAGGCACAATGCCCAATACTTTGTCAATAATCATATCTTGTGTTATTCCCTCGGCTTGGGCTTCATAGGAGAGAACAATACGGTGCCGTAAAACAGCTTTGGCAATGTAGGCGACATCCAAAGGAGAGACAAAATCATTCCCTTTCAAATAAGCAACTGCACGTGCTGCTTTATAGAGGTCAATACTCGCTCTTGGACTCGCTCCATACTCAATATAAGGGGCAATCTCTTCTAATAGATATTTTTCAGGCTCTCTAGTCGCAAAAATCAATTCAATAATATAAGCTTCAACTTCAGCATCTATATGCACCGACATCGCCTCTTGGCGAATACGTTCCAAATCTTTAAGCGTAGCCACTTGGTGAATCTCTCCAAACCCATCATTGGCAACACGCCGTGCAATGTCCAACTCTTCAGATCTAGTGTTGTAACCTACCACTATTTTCATGAGAAATCTATCCAATTGAGCTTCTGGTAGCTCATACGCCCCCTCTTGCTCCACAGGGTTTTGGGTTGCCATAACCAAAAAGGGTAAATCTATCTTAAAGGTCTCATCTCCAATGGTTACTTGACGCTCTTGCATCACTTCAAGCAGTGCCGATTGTACTTTGGCAGGGGCTCTGTTAATCTCATCTGCTAGTAAAAGGTTGGTAAAAACTGGTCCTTGTTTAATCTTAAATATATTATCAGCAGGGTCATAAATTTCAGTCCCAATAATATCTGACGGCAACAAGTCGGGGGTAAACTGAACCCTTTTAAAGTGTAATCCCAATGCTCCTGCCAAAGCATTAACAGCAGTTGTTTTAGCCAATCCAGGAACCCCTTCAAGTAAGATATGTCCTCGTGTGAGTAAGCCCACCAAAAGCCCCTCTATCATCTTCTCTTGTCCAACCATCACTTTGGCAATTTCTACTTTAATATTTTCAATTATGGGATTCAATCCACGCTCCTATATATTCGGATTTCTTGATACGTGATTCTACACTAATGAGATTAATAAAGAGTTAATAGTTTTTAACTATATTCATGAAGAGCATAAAAGTTTAAGGAGTGAGAATAAGTTGAGAAGTTTAAAAAAGAGAAAGAAAGGGGTGAGGGAAATTACATTCCCATACCACCCATACCACCCATTCCACCCATGTCTGGCATTGGAGGAGTTACTTCTTCTTTTATGTCTGAAATGGTTGCTTCTGTTGTAAGCAACAAAGAAGAGACAGAAGTTGCATTAAGCAGTGCCACACGTGAGACTTTAAGTGGGTCAATAATCCCCTCTTTAAGCATGTCCACATACTCACCAGTTGCTGCGTTAAATCCATAGTTTGTATTATCAGAGTTCATCACCTCATTAACAACCACACCTGCATCGTATCCTGCATTACTTGCAATCTGTTTCATAGGAGCAGTAATGGCACGTAAGATAATCTCTGCCCCAATCTGTTGGTCGCCCTCAAGGCTTAAATTAACTTTTGCACCAGCTTTAATGAGTGCGGCACCACCACCAATGACAATGCCTTCATCTACTGCTGCTTTAGTAGCAGAGAGTGCATCATCTACACGGTCTTTTTTCTCTTTCATTTCGGTTTCAGTTGCAGCTCCCACTTTAATAACAGCCACCCCACCAGAGAGTTTTGCCAAACGCTCCTCTAGTTTCTCTTTGTCATAGTCACTTGTGGTATTCGCCACTTGAACACGAATCTCAGCTACTCTAGACTCTACAGCCTCTTTTGAGCCTTTTCCTCCAACAACTACCGTGTTGTCTTTGTCAATCACAATTTTAGAACATTGACCCAGTTCAGCCAAAGTCGCTTTTTCAAGTGTAAGCCCTAACTCATCGGTAATAAGTGTAGCACCTGTTAAAATGGCAATATCATTAAGCATCGCTTTTTTTCTATCACCAAACCCAGGGGCTTTAACAGCCGTAATATTTAAAACACCTTTGAGCTTGTTCAGTACCAAAGTAGAGAGTGCTTCTCCCTCAACATCATCAGCAATGATTAAAAGTGGTCGTCCTGTCTGTTGGATTTGCTCTAACACAGGCACCAAATCTTTAAGTGACGTAATCTTAGCATCGGTCACTAAAATAAGTGGTTCATCAATCTCACAGGTCATTTTGTCAGTATTGGTCACAAAGTAAGGCGAGAGATACCCACGGTCAAACTGCATTCCCTCAACCACTTCTAACTCATCGTTAAAGCCTTTTGCCTCTTCAACCGTAATAACACCATCTTTACCCACACGCTCCATCGCTTCGGCGATAAGATTTCCAATCGCTTCATCTGAGTTTGCTGAAATGGTCGCTACTTGGGCTATCTTCTCTTTGTCTTGCACCTCCAAACTCATCGCTTTAAGCTCTTCAATAATGGCATTAGAAGCTTTGTCCATACCACGTTTCACTTCAATAGGGTTCGCTCCCGCTGTAATATTTCTAAGCCCCTCTTTAAAGATAGAGTGTGCCAAAACAGTCGCCGTTGTTGTTCCATCTCCAGCTTCGTCTGCTGTGTTGGCTGCGACCTCTTTGACCAGTTGAACACCCATATTTTCTAAAGTATCTTCAAGCTCAATCTCACGAGCAACTGAAACACCATCTTTGGTGATGTGTGGTGCTCCATAAGATTTTTGAATTAAGACATTACGTCCACGAGGACCCATGGTCACTTTGACTGCATCTGCTAGTTTAGTCACCCCTGCAAACAGACCTGTTCTTGCTTTATCTGAAAAATGTATCTCTTTTGCCAATTTTTATCCTTATATTTCTTCTTTAAAATGAACAAAGTCCATTTTTAAATTCATCTCACTAAAGCTTCACCTACTGGTTCAGATATTAGAAAGATTTTCTTTCTAAAAAATGAGCTTCTAGCTCATTACTCCTAAAATATCATCGCTACTCATAATTAAATACTCTGTTCCTTCAATGGTAAGTTCTGTTCCACCATACTTTGGAAACACAAGCACATCACCTTCGTTAATACCAGCTTCAATAGCTTCTTTCCCAACAGCCACAGCTTTTCCTTGTAGAGGTTTCTCTTTTGCTGAATCAGGAATGTAAAGTCCAGAAGCAGTTTGATTGCTTTGCTCTTCTCGTTCTATTAGAACACGGTTACCTAATGGCGTAAATGACATTTGGTTTCTCCTATATATTATATTTTGGGGAATAGTAATAAGTTTTTGATTAAAAGTCAATAGATTTAGCGAAAAAAATCAATTAACCTTAGTCACAAAGGCTAAAGGTTAAAGAAAAACAATATTTTATAAATAAAATTAAAAATTCTATTGACATCAAAGCCTATTTCAGCTAAAATTTCGACTCTTCAAACATAGGTGGTAAGGTAGCTCAGCTGGTTAGAGCGCTGGTCTCATAAGCCGGAGGTCGAGGGTTCGAGTCCCTCTCTTACTACCA
>JALSHP010000389.1 GCA_026982175.1 Campylobacteraceae bacterium | reverse complement strand
TATTTTTAAGCCTACCATGCTTTTGTAAGGGTAGAGTTTTACTTTGTGGTAAGTAGAGACGGGTTGGGCATCGTCCATGATGGTAACGCCTATCATCGCTTCAAGAATGGAGGGGACTTTTTGACGTACATTGGTAGCTAGGGCAATTTCAAATTTTCCTTGGCTATCGAGTACAATATCTTCACTATGCTCAATGTAGAGTTCTACATTTTTCTCTTTGAGGTGGGCATTTGAGAAGTGGTAATCTTTGTACTCTTTGTTGAAGTAGCCAATAGGACGTGCGTTAAGCGTTACTTTTCCTTGCAAGAGAGAAGAGGGTGCACCAAAGAGGTAGGAGGAGCTAATGTTTGCTTCGATGAGTTCGCCTATTTGGTAACGTTCTTTAGAGCTTTTGATACTGTTCTCAATTTTAGGAGGCATAAAGGCTTCTACTTTGAGCTTTTTTCTTGCTAAGGTATGGTCGCCTAATTTAACAATTAGGTAGTAGTTTCCTAGCTTATCGCTTCGGTCAAATTGGTAGTTGAAATCTATGAGTCCATACTCATCGGTATGGTACACCTTTTGGTGAATGGTTTTGTTTTTAGGGTCACGCAAGATGAATTTGATAGGGATTTTTGAAGCAGAGATAAAATCGCCATCTTTAACGGTAATGAGTGCGTTGAGTTTGGCATCAGGGCGTAAGATATTACTCTGAAAATAGATATGGGCATTAAAACGCTCTTTTTTTCGTAAAATCTCATTTGGTTTGGGGGAAGAGATGCTTTTGTCTAAGAGTAAAAAATTTTTGTCATTTTTGGTTTTGACCACAATTCCTTTGGGGTGTTGTAGTAGTAGTTTTGACTTGTTAATAATGGCAATACCCTCTTCGTTGGTCGTCGTGCTACCAATAAGGGCATTGTTTTTGGCATAGAGTAGCACTTCGGCATTGGCGACAGGTTGGGCAGAGCTTAGAGAGAGTACAGAGACAAAGGCTTGGGTTTTAGAGAGATTGGCTGATATTCCAAGGTCAGAGATGAAGAGGATTTTTGAGCTTGTTTTTTCGTTATTACTATCCTCTTCCTCTTCGCCCTCAACATAGTGCAGTGAGATTTTGTAAACTCCTGAAGTAAGTTCTTTAGTGCTAAGGTCAGAGAGTTTAAATTTTTGAAGGAGTATCTCATTTTTTTTAGAATTTAGTGTTAGCTTTTTAGAAAAAACCTCTTTGGTAAAGCTCTCTAAATTGTAGACTCCTGCATTGTTAAAGTTCATGAAGTAGCGTAAGTTATCATCAAGAACACGTTCAACAACTAAAGTAGCATCTTCCACATTTACCGATCGAAAAGAGAGTTCTCCTTTTGAGGAGATGTAGTTTTTCTTAGCATCAAAGAGAATTGTTTTGGCACGGTTAGGTGTTTTTAGGGTGTAGTGTTTGTCCTCTTTTAGCTCACGTGAATAGAGGGTTAAGCCTTTTTTTAGGGTGATTTCATAGCTAGTATTGGGTTCAAATTCATCGGAGGTGACATCATGGTAGTAGTAGGCACTATCACTTAGTCCAAACGCTCGACGCAGGGAGTAGCCTATGTATTTGTGTGAAGAGAGTTGAAGATTTTCAATGCCTTTAATCTCAATGAATTTACTCGATGTCTGTTCTAGGTTGTCATCTAAAAAGAGACGCAGTGCAAACCCTCCATCTTCAAGGGCGACCATTTGTGGTTTGTCTTTTAATTTTAATGCTTTTTTATTGTTATCGAGTTCTATGGTTTCATTTTGGACATTAAACATCTTCTCATAATTAGAGGCTAAAGTTGTCCCCTGTTTGGTTTTGAACTTTTGGTTAACAAGGAGTTTTATGCTTTTGTTGCCTACTTTTTCCATGATTTTAAGTACAATATTTTGACCATCATTGGCTAGGATTTTGTATTTGAGATTGGTACTGCTAAGTCTGTCAATTTTTTGTAGAAGAATCCCTTTATTGATACTAGAAACATCAATTGTGTCATTGAAACTCAATCGTAAAATCTTCTCGTGCTTAAAGTAGTGTGCTTCATTGACCTTAAGGGAGACTGTTTTAAAGTTAAAGCTCTCTTTGTTATAGGAACATGTATAAGTAGTGTCACTTTGCAAGGTCTCTTTAGGAAGTACTTTTAATTTGGTGGCAGACTCAATCTTGTAAACAGCATTGAGTTTAGGTTGACAAGAGAGTAGGGCTTGGTGGGTATAAAAAAGTGTATTGTCAAATGCTTCTTCGCTACTTTTTAGCACAAAAGGCTCGTTTAGTTTAACGCTGGAAGTGAGAGGTGAGATGCTTTGAGCAAAAAGAAGAGGCGTAAGAAGTAGGGAAAGCATATATTTAAACATAATAAATTTCTTTTTGTTATAGTGTACCATAAAAGCATTATCTATTTAGCTTAATTTTTAAACATTAAAGAGAAGATGTTAGCACACTTTTTGAGTATAATAGAGATAATTATATTTGAAGGGAAAATAGATGACAAAACAACAGATAGAGACTTCAGGGTTTACATTGGCAAAAGGAAAAGAGCTAAAAGGGGATGATTATTTTGATGTTAAAGTTATTGATAATTTAACCATTGCGATTGTGTGTGATGGGGTAGGTTCTGCCGATGAGGGGGCTGAAGCTGCCAAGCGTGTGACCACCCACCTTATGAGTAACTTTAAAAATCGTCCAAATTCTTGGAGCATTGAGAAGTCCATTAAGACCTTTATTGCTTCGATTAACGCGATTTTGTACAAAGAATCCATGGTGAACTATGAGCGTCCAGAGTTGGTGACGACCTTGGCATTGGTGATTATTGAGGGAGACAGACTCTATGGAGCAAATGTTGGAGATAGCCGTATCTATCTGCAACGAAATGGCATTATGTCGCAACTCTCGGAAGACCAAGTAGTAGAGGATAGTGATTTTGAGGGAGTACTAAGCCAAGCAATGGGAATTGATGAGGTGGTCGACCCTTACTATTTTGAAAATATTATCAATGAAAATGATAGAATTTTACTCTGTTCTGATGGTTTATATACCATTATGGAAGATGATATATTATCTAAGTGTATGGTTAATGGAGCACATCATTTGGTTAAACAAGCTTCTAAAAAGATGGAAGATAATCTTCCTGATGACACGACAGCTGTGATTGTTGATGTTTTGGGCATTAGCCCTGTGGCTGAACTCAAAGAGCGTGACTTAATCATCCCTGGAGAGTTAGAAGAGGGCATGGTGATTGATGAATATAAGCTAGAGCAGTCACTTATTCAAAACAATCGGACATGGATTTGTTCTAAAAAAGGGCAAAAATATGTGATTAAGTTTGCCCCCATTGAGGCGATAGATGACCCTGCGGTACTTGATCTTTATGTGAAAGAGGCATGGAACTCTAATCGTTTAAAAGCAGGATTTTTCCCTAAAGCAGTGCTTCCTAAAAAACGTACCCACCGTTACTATGTTATGAAGTTAGTTGAGGGAATTAATTTAAAAGAGCATCTTAAAAAACGTAAACTCTCGGTGGATGATACGGTAAACTTAGCTAAAATGCTTTTGAAAATGGAGCAGTATCTTCTAAAGTTTGACTTGGTACATGGAGACATTAAGCCTGAAAATATTATGGTGAGTGAGCGTGATGGAAAACATGTTTTTAAAGTGATAGATTTTGGGTCAATGACAGAGTTATATAGTATCAACTCTTCAGCAGGAACGCCCTCTTATTTAGCGCCTGAACGTTTTACGGGGATGTGTATTAGTGAGTCAAGTGAGATTTATGCTATTGGAGTGACCCTCTATGAGTGTTTAACCCAAAAGTTTCCCTATGGTGAAATTGAGCCTTTTCAAACACCTAGCTTTAAAAAAGTGACACCTTTAAGTAAGTACAATAAGAACATTCCTTCTTGGCTCTGTTCGGTTATCTTTAGGGCGGTAGAAAAAGAGAGTGATTTACGCTATAAAAACTACTCTGAAATGCTATTTGAACTTACTAATCCTCTCAAAGTAAAACCTTACTTTGATAAAAAATCTTCTATTATTGAGCGTGAACCTGTACTCTTTTACCGAACACTTTTTACTTTGTCGTTAATTGGTAATATTATTTTAGGGGTGATGTTACTAAAGTGAAACATATTTTAAAAATGATTGTTTTTTATACAATCTTATTTTAAGGTTTAATAGGAAATGAAGCTATACTACAAGCATTCAATCAATTAAAGGAGTAGATTTATGAAAAACAAATTTTTTGCACTGCTAACAATGTTAGCTTTACCAATTCTTGCATTTGCAGAGGATAAACTAGATACGGGTGATACAGCATGGATGATGGTTTCAACTGCTTTTGTATTACTCATGACCCCCGCAGGACTGGCACTTTTTTACTCGGGTATGAGTCGAAGTAAAAATACGCTGAATACCTTTACAATGGTCATGGGTGCCTTTGTATTAGCATTTGTGGTATGGATTGCTGTTGGTTACTCAATTGCATTTGGGGAAAATGAGAATGCAATGCTCCAAAATGTATTTGGTGGATTCGGAAATGTAATGCTTGATGGTATTAAGTGGACAGACCTGAGTGGAACTTATCCTACTTATGTATTTATTGCATTCCAAGGTACATTTGCCGCCATTACCGTTGCCATTGCAAGTGGTTCAGTCATTGGACGTATGAAGTTCTCAACATGGATGGTAGTAGTAGCCTTATGGGGAATTTTAGTTTATGCTCCAATTACACACATGGTATGGGGTGGAGATGGTGCTTACCTTTTTGATGCAGGTGCCTTAGACTTTGCTGGTGGTACAGTTGTACATATGAATGGTGGTCTTGCAGGTCTTGTTCTGGCTATTTTAGTAGGAAAAAGAGCTGGATTTAACAAAACAGCCATGAAACCTTTCTCAATTATTTTAACAGCCGTTGGTGCTGCTCTATTATGGTTTGGTTGGTATGGATTTAATGGTGGTTCAGCATTTGGTGCAAATGCTATTGCTGGTCTTGCAGTACTTACAACGACCATTGCCACAGCTGTTGGTGCCGTAACTTGGATGCTTCTTGAGTGGTTAATCTTTAAAAAGCCTACCCTTCTTGGAATAGCATCAGGGATTATTGCAGGGCTTGTAGCCATCACTCCTGCTGCTGGTTTTGTTGATGTTAGTGGAGCATTTATTATTGGGATTGTAGGTTCTATTTTCGCATTCTTTGGTGTTATTAAGCTTAAAGCCATCTTCGGATATGATGACTCTCTTGATGCCTTTGGTATCCACTTCTTAGCAGGTCTTTGGGGAGCATTGGCAGTACCTTTCTTTGCCTTAAAAGACAATGATTTACTTTGGGATGGTCCACTTAAAGAGTCTGGAGATGTTATGGGACAATTTATGGTTCAAGTTGAATCAGTTGTGGTTGTTGGTCTCTGGACGCTTATTGGTACCGTGATTGTCTACTTTATTGCTTCTGCACTTACAGGTGGAGCTAGAGTAAGCGAAGAGTGTGAGCATGATGGTCTTGATGAGTCACTTCATGGTGAAAGAGCAATAAACCTTTAATGTTTATTGTTTAATATTTAAAGGATATAAGTATGAAAAAAATTGAAGCAGTAATTAAACCATTTAAACTTGAAGAGGTTAAAGATGCCTTAGTAGAAGCAGGAATTGAGGGGATGACCATCTCTGAAGTTAAAGGATATGGTCGTCAACAAGGACATACAGAGCTTTATAGAGGGGCTGAATATGTGGTTGAGTTTATTCCTAAAGTAAAAATTGAAGTGGTAGTTAGCTCAGATGAATTTGCTACTACAGCTATTAAAATTATTCAAGAAGCTGCCCATACGGGTAAAATTGGTGATGGTAAAATCTTTGTATCAGACATCTCTAACGTTGTTAGAATTCGTACTGGTGAAGAAGACACAGACGCACTTTAAGTACACCTCCCTTCAAGCAAAATAAATAATCAGGGTCAAATACTCTGATTATTGACAATTATCAACTTTTTAACTGCTCTTTTCTATTATACTTCACTTCTAAAAGATTTTAAAGGATAAATAATGAACGAAACAACAAAAGCAATTATTAAGTCTACAGCACCTGTAATCAAAGAGCATGGTGAAGCCATTACAACGGCAATGTATAAAATTCTTTTTGCTAAATATCCAGAGACAGAAGCACTTTTTAAAGATGCTGAACCTGACCAATACAAAAAGTTAGCGGCGATGGTTTATGCTTATGCTGCAAACATTGACAAACTAGACTCTTTGAAAAGTGGTATTGATAAAGTTGCTAATATTCATGTGAATGTAAATATTTTACCTGAACACTATCCAATGGTTGGAGAGTCACTTTTAGGTGCAATTAAAGAGGTACTTGGTGATGCTGCAACACCTGAGATTATCAATGCTTGGGAAGAGGCTTATGGGTTTTTGGCTAAAGTATTTATTGCAAAAGAGCAAGAACTTTACGCTGCAAAATAATGCTTTTGTCTCCTATACTAAATTATAGGAGACAAGATACTCTACATGGAGTCGCCAAGATGCATGGCTGTTTCTGAATCCCATCTTGCAACATGTAAGACCATCCAAGATTTAAAATCACCCTCTAAGAAGTTTTGAACTTTCTGAGCATCTTTATCTGCTTTCCATCCATCTTCAATTGCTTGTATTTTTTTTCGCATACTATCATGCTCTGTTTTATGAATGGCGGCTGCATAAAATTGACTCTCCTCCATCATATCTTCTTCTGTAGAGAAGTGGTCTTCTACATCATAGGTAAAAACTTTAAATAGCTCATCTCAATCTCTGCTTCATGTAGCATATTCATCATGGCATTGGAAACTTGTTGTACTTCAGTGGGGTTAAATAGCATATTATGCTCCTTATAAAATTATTAAGATAAATAATTATATTAAGATTATATAAAGAATAAGTTGATAAATATCAAGATAGTAAAAATATGTTATTAAAAAAGGAGTGAGATTTAAAGTGGTGGCGCCAGACGGAATCGAACCGCCGACACAAGGATTTTCAATCCTTTGCTCTACCAACTGAGCTATGGAGCCACTTTGTAGATACTTCGTGTTTGAAGTGGCTGAAATTATAGCCACTTAAACTGAATATAATCTTAAATTAAGTGATAGATTTAATGATTCTAAAAAACTCTTCACCACGGTGTTTGTAGGAGTTAAATTGGTCAAACGAAGCTGCGGCTGGGGAGAGGAGGGCGACATCATCTTTCTTTCTTGTTGCATCAATAGACTTAATGGCATTTTCTAAAGTTTCACATGCTGTAAAGTTGATGTTAAATTGTTTGGCTAAGGTGGCAAGTTTTTGTGAGTTTGCTCCTATGGTATAGAGATGAAGCTCTTTTCCTTGTATTAGCTCAAACAGAGGCGTTAAATCAGCCCCTTTGTCATTTCCTCCCACAATAAGGTGAATGAAGTTCTCATCATAGGT
>JALSHP010000388.1 GCA_026982175.1 Campylobacteraceae bacterium | reverse complement strand
GTAATGAAACTCATTTCCCTCATTGTCCAAAAGCTCAATGGGTTTTCGCTTCGTAAAACGACACCACTTGGTGACCAACCACGCCTTTTGCACATCATGATGAGCAGGAACATGCCACTTAAACTTGTCCCAATAAAGGTAACGCCCCTTGTCATCTGTCTCACGAAAATAGACCATAAGTTCAGGTTCAGACTGCATCATATGCAAGACCACAGCGAGGTTGTCAGGGCTAAAGGTAATGGGTGATTTTTCTATGCGTGATTTTGCCATGGCTTACTCCAGAAATACATGATATTCATCTTCAATTATAGAAATCTCCCTATCGACAACAAGAATAAAATCTACATCACTTTTATGTTTATCTGCATTAGCAATAAAATGTTTACTATTTATTCCAGCAATTCCATAATAAATATTTACAATCTTATATTTACATAACAACTTATCAATATCATCACTATAAATATTATTTTCTCTTATATTTTTTAATTTAATAAAATCATCTAAAAAAAATCTATTTTTATTCTCAAAAAATACTGCTATTGTATTCCTAATAGCAACTATGTCTGGAATAAATGCTTTTTCATTCTTTGTTTCTATATTTCTTATGCCCTTATTAGGATGTAAGTATTTCCCTGTACCACTTTGAGGAAAGTCATAGCTAAGAATTTGCCAATCATTATCCATCAACCAAGCTAATATTTTTTTAGTTATTTGTTCTTCTGTCATACTATCCATCTCTCCATAAAGCACCATCATAAAATAATATAGCATCTGCGAAATATGAGTATACTCTTATCTCTTTAACTTTTGAGAACATTGAACCATATCTAACTTGCATATAATATCTTGAAATTTCATGATTATTTAATTCTGAAAATGGTTTATTTAAAATATTACTTCTCGCTTCACTTGTAGCAACTTTATTACAAAAAGTATTTACACTTTGATTTGTTTTATTACTTTTTATTAGAAGACCAGTATCTGTTTCTTCAACTTTTCCCCATGCTAAAACTAAATTATAATACCTTTCTTCAAATGATTTACCTTGTCGTGATTTTAAATAATCAATCGCAGCCAATGCCCCAGGATAAGGGTCACCTCTAAATTTTGCATCTACACAATAGATTATCGTTTCATCTCGACTATTTAACAAATCTCCAATATGATATGTACTGTCATGAAAATTAGATAAATAATTAATTATTTTTGAGGTAGGAACTTGTATTATTGAACTTAAAGGTGACCATACTCTTGTACCAACTCTAGCATGATAAAGTGTTTCCATCAACTCAATTCTACTTACAATTTCATGGCATCGAATAGTTCTATTTCGTCCATCAATAAAACCATAAGTATTAATCTCATTTAAAATAGCATTCATAGCATAAAACATACTATTCATTTCATTACTATTTGAATCTGGACAACCAGCATAGCTTAAAATATTAGCATCAAATTTTAAACCTTTTGTATTAATATTCGGCGAAGCTTCAGGATTATCTATATAATCATTTAAATCTGTAGGGAAATAATAAAGTAATGCTGGAATTTGATAAATATCCATTGCTTTATCAAGTGCTTTAAAAATTAATGGATTTATTTTATCCCATCTTGTACTATTTTCTCTATGAATAATTACAGCATCAGGATAAATATAAAATGCTGGAACATTATTTTCAACAGATGCTGCTAATCGTGCAAACCGTTGGAAAACATTATGTCCCGTACCAGCTTCTGTACTTATTTCAATAGAAAAAATTGGCTCTAAATCTTTTTCTACAATTAAATCTGGTGCATCTAAATATAATATTTTTTTAATATGGTCAGGTAAGGAGTGAAAATTATTAGCGTTATTAGCATCACTTTCATACATTTTCTTTTTTTCTATATTTGCTTCTTCTGACAAATTAGTATTATCAATGATGTAATCAGCTAAACTTTCTGTACTATACCAAACTCTATACCCCATATTATTTTCCTCTATACTTTTTATCTAAAACTTTTAAAATCTCTTCACCTAATGCCTTAGCTAAAAGTGGAGGTACAGCATTACCTGTTTGTACTCGACATTGAACAATCCCTCCTAAAAATTCATAATTATCTGGAAAGCTTTGTAATCTCGCTCTTTCTCTAATTGATAAACCTCGATTCTGTGAAGGATGCCCAAATTGAAATTGTGGTCTTATTCCCCCAGCTACTTGTGTTGGACTTTGAATATCCCATCCTAGTCTAATTCTTTGTTTATATTTATCATACATAGGTTTAGTAGGTTTAGTATTGGCTATTTTTTCTACTGTACTATCGGGGTGTTTAGGTGATTTATGATTCAATAACTTAGATTGAGTACCTCTTAAAAGTTCTTGATATTCACATAATTGCTTTTTACTATAAGTATTCTTTTCGTCATTATTCTCTAACTTAGGTAAATCATAAATAGCATCAGCAACCGTTCTATAGGGAATCAAATTTTTACCATATTTAGGTTTGGGATAAGAAATCTCTGACAAGCCATTTTTTACTGCTAGGAAAATTAATCTTTTTCTTAATTGAGGAACACCATAATCAGCAGCATTAAGTAGTTGTGGTTCTAAAACTTTATAGCCATTTACTCCTGCTCCTTCAAGTTCTAATTTTATCTCATCAACAAAAGAGCCTTTATTTAAAGACTTCATTCCTGAGACATTTTCTATCAGTATAACATCAGGGTTATACATATTAACAAATTTAATAACTTCTAAAAATAAAAAATTACGTTCATCATCTTTATTTCGTTTTTTATTCAATAAAGAAAAACCTTGGCAAGGTACTCCTGCTGTTACTAAATGTATTTTTTTGTCTTCCAATATTTCTTGATAATCTTCAAAGGTAACGTTCCGTACATCCCCCAAAATAGTAGAAACGCTTGGATTATTTCTTTTATACGTTTTTAAGGCAGGTACATATATGTCATTAGCTAAAATGGTTTGAAATCTATTTGTCATGTGTAAGCCACAACTAATCCCACCTGCTCCACAAAACAAGTCTACAACATTATATTTATCAACTTCATTTTGATTTGATACTTTTTCTACAATAGGACTATAGTCCCAGTAATAAGAACTTCTTTCAACTGTACAACTTATATTTTTTGTCATGTGTTCATCAACTCCAGCATTCATACTAAATAAATTTTGTATATACATTTATCAACCCTTTTTGAGAGAATATCATAAATATAAATAAACAATATAAAATATGTCAAATTGTAATACTTTTTACAACATTCCATTTGAAAGATTATTTTAGCATGATTTTCGTTTAATCTCTCACGTATCTAAATTTTAAGCTATACTTACAAAAAAAGGAAAACCAAAAAATGTGCCTAATCCTAACCATCGTCCTCTTCATCTTTGCCATTCAAAACTTACTCATTGAAAATTGGCTTACAGGCGTAGTGCAACTTCTGATTGCTCTTGGTTTTTTGTTGCTACTCATCAACAACATTCGGCGTACACGTTGTGAGCGAAATGGAACTTGCTATAAGGGTTGTTCTATTACTAACTCCATTAGCACATTTTTTAAGAAGAAATCTTAACACTTCCCCCCTCTCCTCAATAATATTTATTAACATTATCAGTACAACTTTTCAATATAAGTATTTTTTATAAAAGTTATAACTATTCAGTATCTGTTAAGAGAGTAGAGAGCATAATTCATTTAAATTATTAACCATAAATTTTTGATAAATAAAATTTATAATGTAACAAAAGGAATATTTATGCAAAGAAGAGACTTCTTTAAAAAAGCTGCCTTAACTGTTGGGGCTGTGGGCTTAGGGGCGACCACTGCTAAAGCTGGAACAACCCATCAGCCAACTGATAATCGTAAAGTATCCAAAAATACTTTTCCTGAAAAACGCCCTCTTATTACTTACTCGGACAGACCACCTCTTTTAGAAACACCTAGAGATGTATTTACCTCTGTATTGACACCAAATGACCAATTTTTTGTACGATGGCATCTTCCAGATATTCCAATGCACATTGACCCTAATACTTATCATATCAAGATAAATGGTTTGGTTGAAAAAGAGTTAGACATTACACTACATGACTTAAAAACCAACTTTGAGCAAGTTGAAGTCACTGCCGTTTTACAGTGTGGGGGAAACAGCCGTTCAGCCTTTTCACCAATAGCAGGTGGAATTCAATGGGGTAATGGTGCAATGGGTTGTGCCACATGGAAAGGGGTTCGACTAAGAGACATTTTGGACAGAGCAGGACTTAAAAAAGATGCCGAGTGGATTGGGTTTAACGGAAGCGAAAAAGCAGCCTACTATGAAACTCCTAGTTTTATTCGTGAGATGGAGATTGAAGAGCTTGATGACCATGTTATCTTAGCCTATGAGATGAATGGTGAAGATTTACCTTACCTCAATGGCTACCCTTTACGTTTGGTTATTCCAGGAAACTACTCTGACTCATGGGTAAAAATGCTCTCAAACATTACCGTGACAAAGAAATACAAAAGCCTATTCTTTATGGATGTTGCTTACCGTGTGCCTGACAATGAGTGTGAATGTGAAGAGCCAGAGAAGAAGTTTAAAACCACCAAACCTATTACCAAAATGAATGTCAAATCAATCATTGGTTATCCAACAACAGGCATGACCTTAAATCATAATTCACATACAGTTATCCGTGGATTGGCATGGGATGATGGGCATGGAATTAAAGATGTCATGGTCTCTGTTGATAAAGGGAAAACATGGAAAAAAGCGATACTTGACGATGGAAAACTTGGACGTTACGCTTACCGTGCCTTTAGATTTCCATTTAAACCAAGTAAATATGGTGAATTAAGCATCATGACCAAAGCGATTAATAAACTCGGGGAAGAGCAACCCTTTGCCAAAGATATTAAGTGGAACCATGGTGGATACAAATTTAATGGTATCGACGAAGTAAAAGTAAAAGTAGTATAAGGATTTAATGATGAAAAAATTGATTTTAATAGCCCTATTGGCATTAAGCCCACTTGTTGCTCAAGTAGATGAAAAAGTAGAAGTACCTTACATTGATTTTCCCATTAAAATGGGAAAAGAGTTTGCTACGGTTCAAGGTCAATGTTTAATGTGTCACTCTTTTGGATACATCATCAACCAAGGACCTCAAAGTCGTAAACATTGGAAACATATTATTCACAAAATGAAAGTTGCCTTTAAAGCACCTATTAGTGACAAAGATGCCAAAATAGTTGAAGATTATTTGGTTGAACACTACGGAAACGGAAAATAGACGCTAAAGAGTATGGCACATCAATGCCTACTCTTTCTCTGCTTAAACTGTTTCCCCTCTTCTCAAACACACCCACTATAAACTTATATTAAATAAATGTTTCACTTTTGTAACCAACTCACGCTATAATATATATAAGTTCACTTTATATCCTAACCAACTGTTTGCGAATAGATATTAACTACTGTATCTATTCTCAAGCTAGAGATTAGGCAAGTGAACAATAACTTTTAAAGGAATTTTAATGGCAAAAGGGAAAAAAGTAACAGTTATTGGCACAGGTAATTTTGGCTCAACAGTGGCATTTATTTTAGCAATGAATGGAACATGCCACAATGTTATTCTTCGTGGACGAAACTACGATGTCACCAAAGGCAAAGCCCTCGATATGTCACAAGCGGCTAATGCTGCACGACAACACACCATCGTCAAAGCCGCCAAAGGTCCTGAAGATATGGCAGAGTCTGATGTCGTAGTCATCACCGCAGGAGCACCAAGAACCCCTGGTATGAGTCGTGATGATTTGCTCACCATGAACGCGGGTATTGTAAAAATGTACGCTAAAGAGATTAAAGAATATGCTCCTGATTCAGTGGTTATTGTGGTCTCTAATCCTCTTGATGTCATGACCTATGTGGCTTTAAAATACACAGAGTTTCCAAGAGAGAGAGTTCTTGGTATGGCAGGAATTTTAGATGCTGCTAGAATGGCTCACTTTATTTACGAGAAACTAGAGTATGGTGCAGGACAAATTCGTGCTACGGTTATGGGGGGACATGGTGACACCATGGTACCACTTCCTAAGTTTACAACGGTAGCTGGTGTTCCAATTGAAGATTTACTAGACTCTGAAGAGATTGGTGAGATTGTACAAAAAACCAGAAATGGTGGTGCAGAAATTGTCAATCTTTTAGGAAATGGTTCTGCTTACTATGCACCTGCAAAGTCCACAACCGTTATGGTAGATGCTATTTTAAAAGACACCAACCAAATCCACTCTTGTGCCATTATGCTTAAAGATGATTATGGTTACTCTGACATTGTTTCAGGTGTTCCTGTGATGATTGGTGCAGGTGGTGCTGAAGAGGTTATTAATATGACACTTAAAAATCTTCAAGTTAAAAAATTTAAAAACTCTGTTGCTTCAGTTCAAGAGATGGTAGATAAACTTCACGAATTGAAGTTTTTTGATGATTTAGTCTAAATCTTCAAATCAAATCAAGATTTTATAATAACATAAAGAATATAATTAAATATTATTTAACAAATAGGAAAGATGATGACAAATAGAAGAGTAGGAATTATTGGTGCGGGTGCTGTTGGAGCAACAGCTGCTTATACATTGGCAATGAAAGGTATTTGTAAAGAGATTATTCTTTTTGATATTGCTGAAGGTGTGGCACAAGGTAAAGCCATAGACATTGCACAAGCAACCCAATATGCACCTCAACCAACCATTCTTACCGCAGCAAACTCTCCTGCTGATATAAAAGATTGTGATATTGTTATCATTACTGCAGGAGTACCACGTAAAGGTGACATGACACGTGAAGATTTACTTATGATTAATGCAACAATCATTAAATCTGTAACCCAAGATGTCATGAAATACTCCCCAAATGCCATCATTGTCTCTGTCTCCAATCCTCTTGATGTCATGACCTATGCCATTCAAAAGATTACAGCTTGGGAGCGAAACCGAATTATTGGTCTAGCAGGAGCATTAGATGGGGCGCGTATGGCATACCAAATCTATAAAAAGTTAGGCTATGGTGCAGGACAAACAGGTACTTTGGTCATTGGTGACCATGGTCAAAACATGGTACCGCTTCCTCAAAAAGTACAGGTAGGAGATGTTCCAACAACTGACCTTTTAGATGATGAAGAGTTTGAAGGGATTATTGAACGTACCCGAAATGGTGGTGCAGAAATTGTTAAGTACTTAGGAACGTCGGGATATTATGGTCCAGGAAGTGCTATTGCTCACATGGTGGAAGCGATTTTAAATGATAGCAAAGCCGTGGTCTCTTGTTCTGTTGGGCTAAATGGAGAATATGGCTACCAAGATGTCACCGTTGGTGTTCCTGTTGTTTTAGGTAAAAATGGGATTGAAGAGATTGTTCAGATGACCCTCAACACCAAAACAAAAGAGAAGTTTAAAAAATCTGTTGAGAGTATTCAAGAAGGCATAGCTATTCTTGAAAAAAATGGTTTTTTTGAGTAAGCCTTTTAAAGAATCATCCCATTAAAGGGTCGGCACAGAGGTCGACCCCTACCCAATCCATTACCACCCT
>JALSHP010000387.1 GCA_026982175.1 Campylobacteraceae bacterium | reverse complement strand
GACAACCATAGATAGAGAGAAATTTCACGTACACGGTCTTCAGCGTTAAGCATCATCTCATTGGTTTGGGCAAACTTTGGTAGGTCACGTGGGGGAATGTATGTGACAGGTTTGTTTGCCTCAATCTCTTTGATGTAACGACGAAATACCGACTCAATATAAGGTGAAGAGAGTGACACAGGTGCACAAGCTAGGTGAAAACGTGTTTTTAAATCTAAGTGGTACTCATCGACAATGTGAGCAACTTCTAACATGGAATCAATATTCGCAGCCACAAATGGTCCTTCAAACTCCATGTTGTCTGCAAAGAAATTTAAAATAGTAGAGAGATTTTCTGTTTCTAAAATTTCACCAATGAGCAGTATATGTTCTAAACTTGACATGACTGAAAATGGGAGTTCTAAAGTAGGTAAAGGTTGGTAAAACTTGGACTTTATGGTCTCTAAAGCTTTGGCATCTAATGCCCCAATGTAACCCACCTCTTCTAAACCATAACGTCCTGCACGTCCAGCAATTTGAGCCACTTCAGTAGGTAAAAGTTCTCTTCTTCTTAGCCCATCAAACTTGTTGTCTTTAGAAAAAAGTAGCGTTTTAATAGGTAAGTTTAAACCCATAGCAATGGCATCGGTAGCCACTAAAACATCCGATTTGCCTTCTCTAAAACGTCTTGCCTCTTCACGGCGAACTTCAGGAGAGAGGTTTCCATAGACCACGGAGACTTCAAAACGTTGCGAGAGTTGTTGTCGTAGTCCCAAGACATCACGACGTGAAAATGCAATGACAGCTGTTCCTTTTTCTATCTCTTTTAAAGGGGTCGCGTAGGTGAGTAGTTTAAGCTCATTTTTACGCTCAAAATGTCTTACAGTTAAAGGCTCTTCTAGGTAGTCACAAAGCGCTTGCACGGCTTCAAGTACATCAGCAGAACCTGTTAAAATGACCTTTTTGGCAGGAACACCAATGAGGGCATTTGCCCATGCCCAACCACGGTCACGGTCACTTATCATCTGTATTTCGTCTATGACACAGACATCGACCTCCACAGAAGCGTTCATCATCTCAATGGTGGAACTTATGTGGGTAGATTCTTCATCTATAATCTCTTCTTCACCTGTAATAAGTGAAACACCAACACCTTTGGCTTTTAGGTTTTCGTAACCCTCTAGTGCCAAAAGTCGCAGAGGGGCTAGGTAGTAGCCTGTGTCGGCTTTTTCTAAGACTTGAAGTGCCTCATAAGTTTTACCCGAGTTGGTAGGCCCGACGTGGAAAAAAATTTCACGTTTAAGTAATCTTGCAATAGGAAAAAGGCTCTTAAAATCACGAATGGTCTTGGCTAAAAGTTCCTCTTTACGTTTTTTTTCTTTTAGGGGTCGAATGTATTCCATAAAATGGTAAACAATTCGCCGTTTGACTTTTTCTTTAACCTTTAAATTTTTGGCTGTACAGAGTTGAGGTTCTACAAATTGTAAAATGTGTGCTTCTATGACTGAATCTTCTAGCTCTAGTCCCTCTGCTAACTCAAAAAGTTCCTCTTCTAAGTCGCTCATGCTCTGCTCAAAATGCTCTTTCATCTCTTTTTTGACACGCAGTAAGTCTTCTTTAATAGGTAGCTCTTCACCTCTCCAAATATGGTGAAACATAAAAGGGCGACCATAGCTAACCACAGCTGTGTAGGGGAGGGTAGTCTCATAAAAAGGGTAAGTTTTTTCTTTGCTAATAACAATGCTAGAGCCTTGAAAAGTTAAAAGATAGTCAGCGTCAATAAGGCTTACAATCTCTCGTAAAATTTCAAGGGGAATCTCTATCTCATAAAAGTCATCTTCAGGAGGCATAGAGCGTATGAGACGAATCACCTCTTGTTCGGACAAATATTTGTGTTCATTTTTAACACTCTCTAAAAAAAGTGCTATCTCCTCTTCTTTGGAAGCAATGGCAGCGTTTTTATGGTTTTCTAAAGCCTCTTGTATGAGCGTTTCATTCTCTCCTAAGAGTAGATTTTCCTCAATGGTTTTGCTAGTCGTTAGCAGTGATTTGTAAAACGTCTCTTCATTCATCTCAAAGGCGTAAGAGTGGTAAAACTCCATTTGAGAAAGGGTGTTGAACTCTACTTCTACTTTTTTCTCCCAAACATTCATGAGCCGTTGTTGCCGAATGTAGTTTAGTTTATTGGCTATTTTGTCTTCTGAAATTTTGTTAAACTTGGTGTCAATGAAAGCAGAGAGTACTTGTTGTTCCTCCTCTTTACTGTGTTCATACTTGTCTAAAAGAGAGACAATGTAAGAGACTTTGTCGCTTTCGTCTAGTTGTACTTTTTTGAGATTCATCTGTTCAAGATAGTTTACAATGTGCATTCGCAGATGCACATTGCCCTCTGACCAAACTTGACGCAAGGCACGAACCATCTCTTTTTTAACGAGCATCGGAACTTTGAGGTCAAGTAGCATGGTGAGTTCCACTAAAACATCTTCACTTAAATATTTGATGCCCTCATCAAAGGGTTCACCATTCATCATCTCTTTTACTTTGTTATTTATTTTAATTGCTTGTTTTTTCTTTTTCTTTGCCATGTTGAGATTATAACATGTAAATAGAGAAAGAGAGATTTATTGACTTTAACACTTAAGTTATTAAGTAAATTTTAGATAAAATCGCGTTTCAAATTAATGCTCATGTTGATAGCTTGAGTAAAATACTAATAAGGATGGTACTTAAGTTATGAAAAGAACTTTTCAACCCCATAACACACCAAAGAAAAGAACGCACGGATTTAGAACAAGAATGAAAACTAAAAACGGACGTAAAGTTATTTCTGCTAGAAGAGCTAAAGGTAGAGCAAGATTAGCCGTTTAAAACATTTTGGTAGCGTAAAAACTACCAAAGAGTTCAATAGAATTTACAAAAATTCTAAAACCGTACACACCTCACAGTTTGTTCTCTTTTTCCAATCTTCGGAAGATGAGTATCAACTAGGAGTGGTTGCCAGTAAAAAAGTTGGCAATGCAGTCCATCGTAACCGAGCCAAACGACTTCTTCGTGCTCATTTCTCAAATCATATTGATAATCTTAAAACAGGTCGTTATATATTAGTAGCTAAACCAAATTTATTGACAAGTGAGTATAATAAAACCACTCAGGAAATATTTAAAGCGTTAACACGTTTAAAATGCTTTATAAAATGATAATTTTAAACACTTTTTGATATAATTTACCCACTTAATTTAAATATAATTCTTAAAATATTAACATAATTTAACATTTAAATAAAATTTTAATATATTAAAGAATACAAAGGTGATTTCTAGTGGAACAAAACTCTGATCTTCAAAAACGGCTACTTCTTGCATTGACACTTTCATTTGTGGTGTTTATTGCATTTGATCTTTTAATGCCCAAACCATTGAAACCTGTTGACCAAAACAGTACTTCTTCAACCCCAATCGTAAAAGTGACCAATAGTACTACTGCTCCTAAAATTACAACTTCAGCACCAACTTCAAGCAGTTCAGCTCCATTGAGTACGTTTAAAGCGTTGACAAGTGTTAAATCTGATAGATTTATCTATAGTATTGATGAGTTAGGGCGTATTGCACAAGTTACTTTATTGGAAAAAAAGTATGAATATGAGGGAGAGAAGTTAAAGCTTCTTAATCCAGCATGGGTAAAACCATTGGAAATTCGCTTTTCAGATGCAACGCTTAATGCTGAAGCATTGAAAACACCTTACACTACTTCAAGTGAGCTTATTGATTTAAATAGTGGTGCTCAAAAAGTTACATTGACGCAAAAGTTGAGTAGCACAACAGTTACTAAAGAGATTACTTTCTATAAAGATGGTCACTATGATTTAAATATTAAACTCTCTACGCCACAAGCATACTTTGTAATGCCAGGGCGTAGACCCAATGCTGACCATACCATCTATATGGTAAATCAAGGAGCTTTACTAAAGAAAACCACAGGTGAAATTCAGATTATTGAAGATGGTGATGCAGAGAGTCCTGAAGACAAACTCAATGGCGTAAATGTTGAGTTCGCTTCATCTTTTGATAGATATTTTGCTTCTATTCTATATAATTTTGAAAAACCATTAAAAGTTTATACTCAAATAGATAGTGAACAGAATGCTTTAGTGTTTATTGCAGGTGAGCAAAATTTTGCTTTACATGGTTACCTTGGACCGAAAGAGTCTAATGTTTTAAAAAATCTAAATCCTAAATTAACCGATGCGATTGAATATGGTCTGATTACCTTCTTTTCTAAACCACTGTTTAAACTTTTACAATGGTTTCATAATCATGTAGGTAACTGGGGTTGGGCGATTGTATTGGTGACTTTACTTATTAAATTGGTATTATTCCCTCTTTCCTATAAAGGGATGATGTCAATGAACAAACTCAAAGACCTTGCACCTAAAATGAAAGAGTTAAAAGAGAAGTATGGTAAAGACCCACAAAAGATGAACATGAAGATGATGGAGATGTACAAAAAAGAGGGAGCAAACCCAATGGGTGGATGTCTTCCTATGTTGATACAAATTCCAATTTTCTTTGCTATCTATAGAGTTTTATTAAATTCTGTAGAACTTCAAGGGGCAGAGTGGATGTTGTGGATTACAGATTTATCCATTAAAGACCCATTCTTTGTGTTACCAATTTTAATGGGTGCTTCTATGTGGTATCAACAAAAGCTGACACCAAATACAATGACCGACCCAATGCAACAGAAGATTTTTCAGTGGTTACCTGTGGTGATGACCCTCTTCTTCTTAACATTCCCTGCAGGACTTGTACTTTACTGGTTGGTGAACAACCTCTTTACCATTGCACAACAATTTATTATTAACCGTGCATACGCAAATCAAAAAGCTGCTAAAGCAGCATTACAAAAATAAATTTAAATAAATATACTTGGGAGAGTAATCATATGGAAATGAAAAGAATTGAAGCTGAAACGCTAGAAGAGGCTTACAGTCAGGCAGCAAAAGCCTTGTCTTGTTCTGTAACAGAGATAAATTATGAGATAGTACAGCATCCAACATCTGGTGTCATGGGAATGTTTAAGAAACCAGCCATTATTATTGCTGTTAAGAAAATAGTTGCAACAACAGAGACTACTAGCGTGGCAGAAGAGGCTAAGGTAGAAGTAAAAAAAGATGAAAGAAAGCCTAAGTCTTTACTGAATGATAAGATTAAAGTAACACCCAAAAAAGCAAGTGCTAAAAAAGCAGTTGATAAAGAAGTGGCTGTTGAAAATGTTGAGAGCAAAAAAGTAATTCCTCAAAAAGAGATAGAGGTTAAAGAAGAAGCGATTGTTGATGACTTTTTTAAAGAAGAAGTAGTAAAGTCAACACCAAAAAGTTCTGAAGCCAAAGTAACAGATAGAGATAACGAGACTGTCTCTTTTGATGATGACCGTGATTCGCCAGAGAATAGAGAACGTTCCATTGAGATTGAGAAAAAACTTCAAGGCTTAATGAAAGCAGGATGTTTTGAGATTGACACAGTTGAGGTAGATGTATTTAATGGTATTGCTCATATTTTTATTGATGGTGATGATGCCGCTTTACTAATTGGTAAAGAGGGTTATCGTTACAATGCACTCTCTTACATGTTATTTAATTGGATAAATGCCGAGTATAACCTCTATATTAAATTGGAAATTGCAGAGTTTATTCAAGCACAAGAAGAGATGATAGACAGTTACTTAAAGCCAATAGCAGAACATATTCAAGCACATGGAAAGGGTAAAACAAAACCTCTTGATGGTATTTTGGTACAGATTGCATTAGAGAAGTTAAGAGCGATGTTCCCAAACAAATATGTGGCGATTAAAACGGCTAAAGATGCTAAAAAATTCATTATTATTAATGATTTTAACACACGAAAAAATTAAAAAGTTTATGGCTTATGTCTAGTACCATTGCAGCCATTGCTACGGCATCGGGCATTGCTTCTATTTCTATCATACGATTAAGTGGCGAAGATTCTCTTCGTCTGGCTTCAATTGTCTCTCATAAAACAGATATTATCCCTCGACATGCTCATTTAACATCACTCCATAATAAAGAAGATGCCTTGATTGACCATGCCATTATGATTTATTTTCAAAATCCTCACTCTTTTACAGGCGAAGATATTGTTGAATTTCAATGTCACGGTGGGATGATTATCGCCCAAGAGATTTTGGAAACACTCCTTTTTCATGGTGCAAGATTAGCACTGCCTGGTGAATTTTCAAAACGGGCCTTTCTTAATGGGAAAATAGATTTAACCAAAGCAGAAGCGATAGCAAAGCTCATTGAAGCAAAATCGGTAGATGCGGCTAAAATCTTAGCGAAACAGCTCAAAGGGGATTTAAAAGATTTCATTGAAGTGAGTCGTGAAGCGATGCTGAAGTCCATGGCATACTCTGAAGTGATGATTGATTATGCTGAAGAGGATATTCCTACCGATGTGTTAGAGAGTATTGTGACCCAATTAGATGACTTGGTGCTTAAAATAGAGAAGATAGTAGATGCAAGTCATCGACGTAAAGGTTTAATTGAGGGCTTTAGAGTTGCTATTATAGGTAAACCAAATGTGGGGAAGAGTTCGCTTCTAAATGGCTTTTTATCATCAGAGAGAGCCATTGTAAGTGAGATAGCAGGAACGACACGTGACACCATTGAAGAGCAAGTACGCATTGGGTCTCATGTTATTCGACTCATAGACACAGCAGGAATTCGTGATGCAAGAGATAGCATAGAAAAGATTGGGGTAGAGCGTTCATTAGAATCCATCAAAGATGCCGATGTGGTTATTGCTCTGTTTGATTTGAGTCGTGAGTTTGATGATGAAGATGCCAAAATAGTAGAGCTTATTGAACAGTTGGAAGATAAAGAGCTTATTATTGCGTTAAATAAGTCCGATTTAGAGCTTAAATTAGAAGTCGAGAAACTCAATAACTTTAAGACCATTACCCTCTCAGCTAAAAATGATTTTAAAAATTTAACCCAAAAGTTAGAAGAGTTTTTTAATAGCATTGGGCAAGATGAAGAGCTAATGCTCATCTCAACACGACAAATAGATGCCGTAGAAAAAACAAGAACAGCTATTTTAGAAGCAAAAGAGCCTCTACTTAGAGGTGAGTTAGAGTTTTTCTCTTATCATCTTCAAGATGCCATTACAGCTTTAAGTTCCATCTCTAAACCCTATGATTCTGAAGAGATTTTAGATAAAATGTTTGGAGAGTTCTGTTTGGGAAAATAGAATATTTCTCTTTAAACTACAGATAAAAAGACAACTTTTGTCAAATTTCGGTGCTATAATAGCACCATGTTAATCATAAAAACCAAATTACCAACTAAAAACTTACCAATCAGACGAGTGATT
Organism: Campylobacteraceae bacterium; assembly: GCA_026982175.1. Taxonomy (GTDB): domain Bacteria; phylum Campylobacterota; class Campylobacteria; order Campylobacterales; family Sulfurovaceae; genus UBA1140. The sequence continues at coordinate 255 of JALSHP010000387.1, read as the reverse complement.
GCCAAACTTTTTCAATCTTATATCTATACAGCTTTGGATAACAAAGAGCATGATGGCTACAAACATAGCAATGGCAAACTCTTTAAAGCGATGAACTTTAAAATAGCTTATATAGAGAATGAGATACATGCTAAATATGTTGCTTTAGATAAGGAGAATGAGAAGCAATTGGCACAATATATGCTTATGAATAGTCTAAAACTAGGTGAAGTTCATTTAACTAATACCTCCATATCTCTTGTTGAGCGAAATAGT
>JALSHP010000386.1 GCA_026982175.1 Campylobacteraceae bacterium | reverse complement strand
ATCAATATGTTCACTTAAGCCGAGGTAATGGAGAGCTATTGACCCTTGAATTCGCAGAAAATGAAACCATGACCTTTAAAGGTCAATGGATTGACCCCTTAGCCATTGAGGTTCTCTAAAAATGAGTAGTATAAACGCGATTAAATGCCCCAAATGTGCAGCTCCATTGCAGTTCAACGGTGGAGGACGCGTCAAGAGCATCACCTGTGCTTACTGTAAAAGCATTTTAGACATTGACAATGAGTTTGCAATTTTGGGTAATTTCAAAAACACCCAACATGAGCATGAACTCCCCTTTAAAATAGGCATGAAAGGGTTCATAGAGAACATAGAGTACACCATCATTGGGCGTGTGACCTATACCGAAATAGACCATGAGTTTTTTTGGGACGATTTTCTACTCTTTTCACCTCTTTATGGTTATGCATGGCTTACTTATGAAAAAGGTCACATTAGTTACGCCAAACGTGAACGCCATCTGCCCCTTTTAGTTTGGGATGAGATGAACCGTATTGAGTCCATTACGCTTCATGAGCTTAACTATAAAGTAGAAGCACCCTACACAGCAAAAATTAGCTACATTGAGGGCGAACTCACATGGGTAGCCAAGAAGCATGATAAAATAAGAATTATTGATATGTATGCCCCACCATTTGGTATTAGCATGGAACGAACAAAAAATGAGATGGAGTTTTATGCCTCCAAATATCTTGACAATACCTTGGTCTATGAAGCCTTTGATGTTCCCCAAGATGAACGTGTCAAAAACAATGGTGTCCATGAACTTTTAGGTTTTGGAGAAAACTTTTTTAAACCCTTTCTCAAAATCTCTGCCATCGCCTTAAGCATACTTTTGACAACACTTTTTGTTTTTTTTCTTGCTAATCAAGGAAAAGCAGTTACAAGCGTTTTTGGCTCAAACCTCAAAGAGAATAGTAAAGAGTTTAACATCTCCTCTGAAAAATATTTAACCACCTTAACACTCGATGCCACCTCAAAAAAAGCCTTAAATAACTTTAACCTAACAATTAAACAAAAAGAGGAGACACTCTTCTCTATCAATAAGACCATCACCTATATTAATCCTAAGATTAGCACTACCAAGCATCTAAAACTCCCCACATGGGAAGATGATGCAAAAGAAGTATTGGTCTATCTCAATCTGCCAAAAGGAAGCTACACCTTAAGCCTCTCACCCATTGACATCAATATCTCCTCAAAGCTCACAGTGCAGATACGAGAGGAGATAATGCGTTTTAACTATTTTGTTTGGATTATTCTATTCATCCTCTCTGTTTGGGGTATCTACTGGATAAAAAAGCGTCGCTATGAACAGACTTTAGATGAAGAAGAGGGAGGTTTTTTTGCCCCTTTTGTGATCTACTTTGTGTTCTATCCATTCTTGGCTTTTTTTATTGTATCGAGCTTATTTAAGATTTTCAAACTCATGGTGGGGATATAATGGCAAAATTTATTATAATCTTTTTTATGCTACTTGGGAGTGGAGCAAGTTACTTCACCTATCAGGGTACAGGTCAAGAGGATGTTCAAAGCCTCAAAAAAGAGACAAGCATACGCTCCAACTCTTACCGTGGAAGCTCTAGTAGCTCTTACAACTCTAGCTCTTATGGCTATGGAAAATAAAACTTTAATAAAGGAAAAATTATGGAACAGTTACATTTAGAGGGTATCTTATCTACCTTGGTCTATTCAGCTATTGGAATTTTAGTATTTTTAGTGGTATTGGGTCTCATTGAGATGGCAACCAAATACTCTATCAACAAAAAAATCGCCCAAGAGGGCAATGTCGCCCTAGCCATTGTCTTAGGCTCAATGATAATTGCATTGGGCATGATTATCTCCTCAGCCATTCACTAATGTCAAACACAGTCGACAGTAAATCCAAAGAGATAGCCTTACTCTTTGGAACATTTCTCATTGCCATCTCTGGACTTGTCTATGAACTCATAGAGGGGACACTCTCCTCCTACCTTTTGGGCGACTCCATCTACCACTTCTCCTTGGTCATTGGGCTGTTTATGTCCTCTATGGGCGTGGGTGCATGGCTCTCTCGCTTTATTGAGAACCATTTAGAAGCATCTTTTGTCAAACTGCAACTCTTCATCGCCCTATTGGGTGGGTTCTCTGCATTCATTCTCTTTTTTGCTTTTGCCTATATTGACAACTATGATGCCTTTCTCTACCTTATCACCATCTCCTTAGGGGCAATGTTGGGCATTGAAATTCCTCTGATTATTCGCATACTCCAAGAGAGTTTCTCACTTAAGACCAACATCTCCAATGTCTTTACGGTCGATTACATCGGAGCATTGTTTGCCTCTTTGCTTTTTCCTTTGGTTTTAGTACCCCACTTAGGACTCATGCAGACCTCTTTTCTGTTTGGACTGCTCAATCTCTTTGTGGCATCTATGTCATGGTATATTTTTCGCTCACTCCTTAGCAAAAAATATCTGCTCTATCTCTTGACAGTTTTTGTCATCTTGGTGTTAGGCTTTTGGCAATCGAGTCAACTCACCCATGTCATCGAAAATAAGCTCTATCAACATCACATTATCTACTCCACCCAAACCCCTTACCAAAAGATAGTCATTACAGGAAATAACGGCAGGGTTCAATGTTATATCAATGGAGCAATTCAATTTGACACCATTGACGAACACCGATACCACGAGTCTTTGGTGCATCCTGTCATGTTAGCTACACCCAAACATGACAACATTCTCATTGTCGGTGGGGGTGATGGCATGGCACTACGTGAGGTGCTAAAATATGACGACATAGGCAAAATAACCTTGGTCGATTTAGACCCTGCCATGACCAAACTTTTTAAAGAGCATCCTCTACTTAGTAAACTAAACGACAATGCCTATGACAATCCTCTTGTCACCGTTGTCAACCAAGATGCATGGAAGTTCATAGAGAATGCCAAAGAGCTTTACGATGTTATCATCTTAGATTTACCCGACCCTAACAACATCTCATTAAGCAGACTCTATTCGCAAACATTTTACAAGATTTTAAGTAATCAACTCTCACGTTCAGGAGCCATGGTCACCCAAGCCTCTTCTCCTGTCTTTACACGCAAAGCCTTTTGGTCGATTTTTGAGACCATGCAAAGCACAGGCTTAAACACCAAAGCCTACCACACCTATATCCCTAGTTTTGGAGAGTGGGGTTTTGTCATGGCTTCTAAATTTCCCATTCATTTTGAGAACTATAAGCCCCTCAAAAATCTAAAGTATTTGGACAAAGAAGTACTAAGACGCATGGAAATTTTTGAAAAAGACAATGCATGGCTAAAGGTTGAACCTAACAAATTGAGTACGCATAAACTCATTGAGTATTATGATAAAGGGTGGGTGGTTTGGTATGAGTAGGGATTGTTTTTATGTTATAATCAATAGATTAATAAAGGGAGTTACTACATGACATGTCAATCCTTCAAAAAGTTACTTCAAAGTTACAATCAAGAGAATGAATGGATAGAATTTAAAGAGAATAACAATGACTTTAATATGATAGGTGAATATATTTCAGCACTCTCAAATTCTGCTACGCTACATGATGTATCTAAAGCTTATCTTATCTATGGTATTAATGATGAAACCCTAGAGATGATTGGTACAAAATTTTATCCAAAAGAAGAAAAAAAGGGGCAAGAAGAGTTAGAAAGTTGGCTTCATAGATTACTTGAACCTAATGTTGAATTTCAAATACATCATATTGAATGTGATGAATTACACTTTGCTATTTTTGAAATAGATTGTGCAAAACATCGTCCAATTAGTTTTTCAGGACAAGAGTATATTCGCATAGGTAGCTCAAAACGAAAATTAAAAAGTTATCCCGAAAAAGAGCGTCGGCTTTGGAACAAGTTTTCTTCTTTTTCTTTTGAAGAAGAGATAGCAAAATCATCTTTGAGTGAAGAAGAAGTTTTAAGCTTATTAGACTATCAAGGTTTTTTTCGTCTTATTGGACTATCTTATGATAAAGAACTTAGTTCCCATGAGTATGTTTTAACACAAATGTCAGAGTATAATTTAGTAAAAATCAATCATGAATCTTTCACCATTACCAATTTAGGGGCTATTCTTTTTGCCCATGATTTGACAAAGTTTTCTTCTTTACATCGAAAAAGAATGCGTGTTATAAAATATAAAGGCAATGGAAAAATTAATACAGAATTTGAGCAAGAGGGAAAAAAAGGTTATGCCATTGCTTATCAAGGATTGGTTAAATATGTTATGGGAAAACTTCCTCATAATGAGGTAATAAAAGATGCATTAAGAGAAGACCATTCATTGTACCCAGAGATTGCAATACGCGAATTAATTGCCAATGCATTAATACATCAAGATTTTTCAATAAGTGGGACAAACCCTATGATAGAAATTTTTGACAATAGAATAGAGATTACAAATTCTGGAAAACCATTAATTGATGTATTAAGATTGATTGACCATCAACCAAAATCAAGAAATGAAAAACTAGCTAACCTAATGCGACAGATGCGTATCTGTGAAGAGCGTGGTTCAGGGATAGATAAAGTAATAGATGCTATTGAATATTTTCAACTTCCTGCACCAAAGTTTATTTCAGAAGATGATTTTTTTAAAGTTATACTCTTTTCACCTTTGAAATTTGAAGACATGGACAAACAAGACCGAATTAGAGCAACTTATCAACATTGTTCTCTAAAATTTTCAAATCAAGAATATATGACAAATAGTACCTTGAGAAAAAGATTTGGATTGGAAGACAAATACCATTCTAAAGCCTCAAAAATAATTTCAGATACCTTAAGTGAAGGACTTATTAAACCTGCTGACCCTAAAAATAAATCTACAAAACATATAAAATATATTCCATTTTATGGATAAAATCCTCTGTTATGCTTTCGTCATATTTTATTAATTTAAGCTTAACTACTTCTTTAGAAACATTGTATTACGGGACAATACAAAGATGGAAAAATAATTTTTTATGTTTTCTTGAAAAAAATTATAGCAAAACAGTACATTATAATGAAATAAATGAAAAATAAAATACAAAAATATAATAATCAAACCCCATACTTCATACTCCACAAAAACAAGCTTCTACATAACCTAGTTAAACTCCAAGAGTTAGAAAAAAAAGCCAATATTCACATACTTCATACGCTTAAAAGTTTTAATGAACCTAGCATAACACCGATGATTGCTCAAAATCTTTCAGGTATGAGCATTGCTTCACCCAACGAGCTACAAATGGCACAAGAAGCAAAGGCGAAATATATTCATCTCTATGCACCTGCTTTTGAAAAAGAGCAACTTAAAAAAATGATAAAACAGGTCGATAGCATCTCCTTTAACTCTTTAAGTCAATGGAACGCTTTTAAAGCACTTCACGGCTCTAAAGGTTTGCGTATTAACCCCAAACTACAACTAAATATTCCAAGCCATTGTAATCCTAATCTAAAAAGCTCTCGTTTGGGTGTTGATGGTCTTGAGTTTTTGGCAAGTTTTAGACAAAACAAAGAGAAGTTTAATGACTTAGAGGGTTTACATTTTCACGCACTTTTTCAGGGTTCAGCTAAAGAGTTAATAATCCTTTTAGAGCATATTACAACACAATTTAAAGAGGTTTTACCTAAGCTAAAATGGCTCAACTTAGGAGGTGGACATAACTTTACAACGATTGACTATGAGATTGATACTCTTGTAAAATATCTTGTAAACTTTCAAAAACTTTATCCAAATTTAAAACTCTATTTTGAACCAGGAGAGAGCGTTACTAAGGGGTGTGGGGAGTTTGTAGCTACGGTTTTAGATATTGTAAACATAGAGGGAAAAAAGCTTGTCATTTTAGACACTTCCATTGAAACCCATCTGCTAGATGTGGCGATTGTGAAGCTAAAATTAAAAGTTAAAAATACACAAGATGAAGTAACACCCTATGGCTATCAACTCACAGGAAACTCTTGTCTTCAAGGTGACATTATGGGTGACTACTATTTTACACAACCTTTACACCTAGGTGACAAAATTGTATTTGAAGATATGATGGCATATAGCATGGTAAAGATGACAAAGTTTAATGGAATGCAAAAAGCTAAGTTTTACTTAGCTTAACGCTTAATGACTTACTGACACCCAACACATTCCATAGAACGGTCTTCTACATCGTTGCTACTCTCTGGTGATTGACTTCTTAGGTAGTAGGTTGATTTTAGTCCAAACTTCCACGCGTTCATGTAAATCTCATTGAGGTACTTTCCACTTGCTTTGTCAAGTGTAATGAAGATGTTAAGCGACTGCCCTTGGTCAATCCATTTTTGTCTAATTGCTCCAGCTTTGATTAACACATTTTGGTCAAGCTCATAGGCAGGGGTGTAGTAGTTCCAAGTATCAGCTGACAACTTAGGGGCACAAACAGGAATGAGTCCCGACAAGTTTTCCTCAAACCATTTACGTTTGTAAACAGGTTCAATCGCTTGGGTTGTCCCTGTCAAAATGGAGATTGACGAGGTGGGAGCAACGGCCATAAGGTAGCCGTTACGCATACCATCACTCTTTACTTTCTCTTTGAGTTTTCCCCAGTCGTGTGTGTAACCGTAAAGTCCACCACGTTCAACCAGTTTACATGCCTCTTCGTTTGCATTGTCAATTGGGAAGATTCCTTTTGACCAATCTGAACCCTCAAAAGTTGGGTATTTCCCTTTTTCAATGGCTAAGTCACTTGACGATTTAATGGCATAGTATGAAACAGACTCCATCACTTCGTCAATCTTAAAGAAGTGTTCACTTGAACCCCACGCTATTTTTGCTTCAGCTAACATCTGTGCTTCACCCATAACCCCTAAACCAATAGAGCGTGATTTTTGATTGGTCTTTTTAACTTTTGCCAATGGATAGAAGTTTAAGTCAATCACATTGTCAAGCATTCTAATGGCAGTAGGAATAACACGTTCAAGGTCTTCTTGTGTGTGAACTTTTGAAAGGTTGATTGACGCTAGGTTACAAACAGCTGTGTCGCCATCGCTTAATTCTTTATCTACCATCCAAATCTGTTTACCATTGAGTGTGTCAAGTGCTGTAATTTTTTTGGCAGGTTTTGTTGTGCCGTTACCCACGGTAAGCATCTCATCTTCTTCATAAACTTCAACGCTCATGTCATCAAATGTAAACTGAATTTTGTAGTGGTTTGGTGAGGTATTTTGAAAAATTTCTGTGCAAAGGTTAGAACTTCTAATAATCCCCACGTGTTTGTTAGGATTAGATTTGTTCGCTGTGTCTTTAAAGGTTAAGAATGGATTCCCTGTTTCAAAGTAACTTCTTAAAATCTCTTTCCACAAGCCTTTGGCTGAAATTACTTCTCTTGCAATCTCATCTGTTCCAGCTTCTAACTCTAAGTAACGTGCTTCAAACTCTTTTCCGTAAAGGTCGGTAAGCTCACGCACCTCATAAGGGTCAAAAAGTGTCCAAGTGGCATCATCAGCTACGCGTTGCATAAACAAGTCATTGAGCCATAAAGCAGGAAACAAATCATGCGCACGACGACGCTCTTCACCAGAGTTTTTCTTGAGGTCTAAAAAGTCACGCACATCAATGTGCCATGGCTCAATGTAAACGGCAATTGCCCCTTTACGAGTACCAAGTTGGTCAACAGCAATGGCAACGTCATTGGCAATCTTTAAAAAGGGTACAATTCCTCCTGCTGCGTGTTTGTGT
>JALSHP010000385.1 GCA_026982175.1 Campylobacteraceae bacterium | reverse complement strand
AGAAAAAGTTAATTATAAAAAAGAAGGTGAAAAAGAAGATGACCAAATGAAAAATCTCATTTGGTCTAAAAGTAAAAAGAGACTTAAATCTCTTCAGCTTGTTGAACATCATATAAAATGTCATCCATTGGGTGTCTGTACATTGGCATTGCAAGACGTTTTTCATCAAGTACGTGACCGATGAAACCGATTGAGCGTCCAACGATGAAGAATGCGTTAAGCGTTCCACTTGCGATAAACTCATTAATCTCTTCTTCACTATAACCTAAAGCTCTCCACATATCTACCATGAGGATACCAATAGTACCATCAACATTAAGAATGAGGTTCTCTTTCTTAGAAGTAGTTAAGGCTTCAACTGTTCTTGCATAGTCAAGAAGTGGTGTGGCAGGGAAATGTTCAGCTGCAAAGTTCATAAGTCCTGTAACTCTAAGGTCAGGGTTCTTAAGAGACTTAATTCTGTGACCAATTCCTGGGATTGGTATACCTTGTTTCTTCATGTGTCCTAAGAACTCTTTTGGAGAAAGGTCATTATCATTTGCATATTTGAAATGCTCTGCTGCACCATCAATTGCTCCACCAAATCTAGGTCCAATGGTAAGAAGTCCAGTTACCAATGATTCAACCACTGATTTACCTGCTCTTGCTGTTACTTTAGCGTTATGAGCTCCTGAAACTGCTGGTCCATGGTCTGCTACGGTTTTAATAACTGTTTCAATAAACTCTGTCGCCCATTTTGGATACTGTTTTTTGAACCATAGAAGTGAAATAACATCACCAATACCTTTACCTGTGTCAGGTGTAGCAACGCTAGAGATTGGGAAACCTGCGTAAGTACACTCTTCTCCTCTATCATCAGAGATAGTACAGATGAACTGTTTACTTCTTCTTGAACTTGGTACGGTGTTCATTTCAGGCTCTGGAATCTCTGCAAGGTTAAGAGAGGTAAATACTTCGTTAATCATCGCAGGTAGTTCATTGAATGATGCGGGTACATGAATACCTGCTTCTGCCATTGCTTTATTTTTGTACTCTGCTGTTTCACTATCTGCATTTGCTGAAGCACCTGCATGACCAAACTGAACACCACTGTCATAATATTTAGCAATAGTACCAATACACCAAGCGATAACTGGCTTGGTAATTGTTCCATTTTTAATTGCTTCAATTACTTTGTACTCTTCTGTACCACCAACTTCTCCAAGTAAAATCATGTATTTTACATCTGGATTTTTCTCCATTCTAAGAAGATTGTCAATGAAAACTGAACCTACAAATCTGTCACCACCAATAGCAACACCCTCTGCAATACCATCAGCATTGATAGAGATGATGTTTGAAAGCTCATTAAATAGTCCACCTGAACGAGTTACAAGCCCACAAGAACCTGCTCGGTGAAGTTTAGAGTTTACAATATTGGTAATAGTTCCACCAATGTTAGCTACTTTAAATGCACCTGGAGTAATTGCACCAACAGTTGCAGGTCCAATAACCGTTACATTTTTCTCTCTAGCTGTTTGGTTCATTTTTCTTGCAAGTCTCTCTGGGATTCCCTCTGCCGTAATCATCATAGATGAGAAACCACCAATTTCAAGTGCTTCCATTGTTACATCGTAAGCTGTTCTAAATGATGCAAAGTTCAAAAGTACATCTGCTTGAGGTTGTGCCTCTTTTGCCTCTGCTGTTGTTTTAAAAAGTGGAATCATCACTTCATCTGAACCATAGAAAAACTTCTCAAACTTGTTTGAGCTTGTTGGAGCAACAATCGCTGCCACACTTGGTTTTTCTCTCTTTATAGTATAGTCATAATCCAACATTCTTTGGATAGCTGTTTTGTTGTTATTCCAAAAAATCGCTTGTGTATCTTTAGTATATAATCTTTCCATTCTCTTCTCCCTACTTCTCTAATGCCATACGCACGATGTCTGTAACATGTGTCTCTGGTCCATAAACTTCGATGTAAAGACCCATTTTATCGGCTGCTTCTTTAATATCTTTTAGACCTTTTTCATAGTTTGGTCCACCACGTCTTACATAGATTTTTACATCTACTGCTTTAAGTTTGTCTTGGTAGTTTTCAAATGCTTGAATAATCCCTGTAAATGTCTTAGCAACATCTGTAAAGTTAGCAATCGCCCCACCAATAATAAGAACTTTTCCTCTACCTTGTGCATCTGGCTCTCTTGTCATAAGGTCAAAAAGTGTTTCAGCATAGAATTTAGTCTCACCAGTAGTGGGTCCTCCAGAGTACTCTCCGTAGTTTGCTAAATCATCAATCCCTGCCATGTCTGCAATGGTATCAGCGTAAACAACTGATGCTCCACCACCTGCAACCATTGTCCAAATTCTAGCTTCTGGTTTAAGCAGTGTCAATTTAAGTGATGCACCTGTTTTAGAGTCTGCTAATTCAACTGCTTCTTCTTCTGGAGATTTATTTTCCATGCCAAATGCTGTTGGGTAAGAGATGTCTCCCCACTCATTTACCATCATAAATCCTGCGGTATCATCAAGTTTTGCAACCATATCAAGAAGCTCAACTTTGTTACCTTGAAGTACAAATGGATTAATCTCTAGGTATGCGAAATTTAACTCACGGTAGGCTTTAAAGAAACCGATACAAAATTCAGCAAAGTTTGCTTTGTCTTCTTCTCTAACATCAGCAGGAACATTGGCTCTAATTGCTTCTGCTATCTCCTCTTCCGTTGCTGTAATAGGGAATGCTACTTCTGTAACTTTTTCGTCCCAACCCTCTTCAACTTCCATTCCACCTTCAGCAGACATATAGATAACATCATTATCTCCCACACAAGTCGCACTCACATAATACTCTTCAGCTTGTTCATGTGGCGTAAATGGCTCTACAATAAAGTGTGTTAACTTGTCAACACTTGGCTCACCTGTTGGGCTATCTCCATCAAATGAAAAATAGACTTTTTGCTCTGTTGAAGACTTTTCATCAATCCATGATGCCGCTTTTTCAAGTGTTACATCACCTGGCTTAGCATCTTTAAAAAGAACCAATCCGTTTTTACCTCTTTTACCAAAAAGCATATCTGGTTTTGCAACCAATGTTTTTTCATTTAGCCATGCATTATCTTTTGCAGCATCTTTTAATTCTGCTCCATTTTCAACCATTATAGTTTCATAAGAATAAGTAAAATCTGGAAAGTACTTATCCCAATGCTTAGCTAAAATTGACTTTGCGTCATATTCTCTAATCGCTTTTTGAGCCATTGAGTTCTCCTTGTTAGAATTGTGTTGGTGGTAGTTTAGCAGTTGGAGTATTCAATCTCTATTTCTCCTACTTATCCTAATAAGAAGTTTGCGTTATTTGTGTATTTTAGGAACATCTAATTCATCACATCTTCTAATTCCATAGTACTTTAATTGAAACTGAACTTTTTTATTTTTAGCAATATAACATGGTTCTTGAATCTCCTTTAATTCCATACTTTGCCAATAAGGTTCATAAAAACCATACGCAAAATGTTTTGTTTTATCTGTATATAATCTAAATAGAGGCTTATGCAAGAGAATAATAAAAGCAGAAATCACCAATGAGGTCATCACTATTTTAAATCCTATTTTATATTTTTTTTGAAATAGGGGTAGTCGGACATTAAGCGTTTTTTGGTACATTAAGACCATCAATACCACTGCCACAATGACATAGGGAGCAAAATCAGTCATAATCACCTGCTGACGTAAAGAGAGAAGTATGGAAAGAATGAATGAAGTAAATGCCAAATACCACAAAATATCTTTTTTCTCACGTAAGCAAATACGATAAAGTGCATAAAAGAAATAGATAAAAACTAACGGAGAGAAGAGTGCCATATAAAGGGCAAAAAGTTCCAAGAATTCACCATGAGGATGTCCCCCTACTTCTAAAGTATTAAAATATAAAAATGAAATAGCAATAAGTAAAGAAGCAATGACAAAAAGTACTCTGTCACGGTTAAAGGCAGAAAAAATTGCAATGGAGATAAAAAAAATAATAGAAGCATCATGTATATATAAAAGAAGTATGGCAACACCAGCTTGTAACCATACTAACTTTTTTGCATTAAATATCAGGAACGCCATGACAAGCGTTATAACTAACACCGCGATATTGACAAGTATCGCTGAGGTAATTATGCCTGGTAACAGTGCAAAAATTGTGGTGGCAAAAAAAGAGTCCTCCTCTTTTTCAAAATAGGATTTAGACATAATAAAAAATAGAAAGATATTTAGAAATCCTAAAAGAAGAAAAGGGAGACGAAAATCTAAGCCATTATTAAACCAGCCTTTGGCTATATGAGTTAAGCTTTTTAAAATACTTTCATCAGTATAAAATATGACTGCTTCATGCGTACCAATGGGTAGTGTTATGGCTAAATAGATGATACAAATAGCATAGATTATGCAAAAGGCATAAAATTGTATTTGACGCATCATCAATGAATTATAACTTTAAAAAATTGTCTAAAATTGCATACCCATGTTCAGACATGATAGACTCTGGATGAAACTGCACACCATAAATATTTTTATCTTTAATCTCTAAAGACATAATTTCATGGTCATCTTTAGAGTAAGAAGTAGGAATAATGGTTTCAGGTAAATTTTCTTGATTAACCGTTAAAGAGTGATAGCGTGTAGCTCTAAACTCTTCAGGTAACCCTTTATATATCTCTGTCTCTTGCTCAATTTCAATTTGAGATGTTTTGCCATGCATCATGTTTTTGGCACGAATTACCTCTGCACCAAAAACCTGAGCAATGCTTTGATGCCCTAAGCAAATCCCAAAAATAGGTACAACATCTGTAAATGCTTCAATCACTTTCAATGTTACTCCTGCATCATTAGGCGTGGCAGGGCCAGGAGAGAGTATGATTTTTTCAGGGTTTAAGGCTTTTATCTCTTCTACGCTTAACTCATCATTACGAATAACTTTTAAATCAGCCCCAAGCTCTAAACAGTACTGAACAATATTATAAGTAAAGCTATCATAGTTATCTATCATCAAAATCATTTTTGTTTTTCCTAGCAATATAATTAAAAGAAGTATAGCCAATGACTACTTTTAGGTAAATTTATCTTATCTTAAAAAATTATATCGAGTATTAAGAAAAAATCTTAAATTTTATTTATATGATAAATGTAACAAAGGATAAATAGATGAAAATTTTCATGATGATACTAATACTCTTACACTTTAGTGCCTGTCAAAGTACGACTAAAGAAGAAAAAACAACCTATGAAAAAAACAAAGGATATGGCATACCTTGGGAGAAAAATTTAGAGACAGCTTTCAAAAAAGCCAAAGAGCAACATAAAATAGTCTTGGTGATGGCGGTAAGTGATGGTTGTGTCTGGTGTAACAAAATGAAGAAAAAAACCCTTGCTCAAGCTCAAGTAGCTAAAGCATTAAAAAACTATATTCTTGTCATGGCAGATAGAGAAACACCCCATGAAAAAGAGCAACTTCCTCCCTTTAAACATGTTCCCATCATCTTCTTTATGACCCATAAAAAAGAGGCTTTAGATAATATTCGAGGTTACTTTACTGCTGAAGATTTTTTAGATTATTTAAAGGATTTTGAAGGGGAATAACCTTCTTTGAATGTTATGACATCTAACGCAGTCATTGGTTTAGCAATCGCAAATCCTTGAGCCTGTTTACATCCTAGTTTTAAGAGTATTGAAAAATCCTCTTTACGCTCAACCCCTTGAGCGACTACTGTATGCCCAAATGCTTTGGCTAGTTTAATTGAAGCATCAACAATGGAGTAATTTTCTGCATTATCCATCATGCCCATTACAAAACTTTTATCTATTTTGATGCTATCAATATTAAAACATTTAATAGTAGCTAAGGTTGAAACGCCTGTTCCAAAATTATCAAGTGCCACTTTAAAGCCAAGCTCTTTAAGTTGATTTAAGGTACGCTCACCTAAAGCAATCTCCTCTAAGGCCACTTTTTCGCTTACCTCAAAAGTAATCTCTTTGGCTTGAACAGTAGGGTATTTGGCTAAAAGTGATTTGACAATATCTATAAATTCAGGAGAAAGAAGTTCATTGTAACTAAGATTAATACTTAACTTAGTCTCAAACCCCTCTTCTAGCCATTGGCTATACTGTCTAAATAACGCCTCTACTATCCAACTTCCTAAAGCAGTAATGACTTCAATATCATCTAATATATAATGCAAAAAATCATTGGGTAGCAAGAGACCATCTCTTGGGTGTTCCCAACGTATCAATGATTCATAAGAGACAATCTCTCGCGTTTCTATCTCAACAATAGGTTGATAATATAAGATAAACTCCCCACGAGAAATTCCTTTTTTAATCTCATGACGTTTTTTCATCTTAATTTTAAAAGTAGACTCCTCTTTTGCATTAAAAAAACTGTAAGCTAGATTTAACGCCTTAGCACTGTACATGGCACGGTCAGCCTCTTTTAGTAATGTTTCTAAATTGGGGAAGCCATCATCAATAGAGTGAAATGTAATACCAATACTACAAGCTATTTCAATACTATGTTTAATTCCATCACTGTCAACATAGTTTAATGGTATTTCAAAACTATTGGATATACGCTCTAAAAATGCTAGAACTTTATTGTTTTGTTTTAAAAAACCTATGGCAATGGCAAATTCATCTCCCCCAAACCGTGCCACAATATCCCCTTTTCGTGTAGCATTCAAAAGATTTTTCGCCACACGCTTTAAAACCAAATCCCCTGCTTCATGTCCATAGGTGTCATTAATCTCTTTAAATTTATTTAAATCGAGTGCCAACACAGCAACTACTTTTTCTGCCCTATCACTTTGATGAAGTAGCTTCTCCAAAAGAAAGAAAAAATGTCCTCTATTGAGTAATCCTGTTAGCTCATCATGTTGGGAAACGAACTCTAATTTCTTTCGATATTGTGCCTCTTTTCCCTCTTTAATTAATCCCTTTAAAACATCTTCTAGTGCCAATAACATTTTTTGGGTATCCAAAGGTTTCAAAATATATTTATTAACACCCATATCAATTGCACTTTGGAAATAATCTAATTCGCTGTAACTTGTAAATAAAATAACTCGCTGTTTAGGGTTTATCTTTTTTATCTCTTTAATCATATCCATACCATTTAAATAAGGCATAGATATATCTGTCAAGACAATATCTGGATTTAGTTCATCATATCGTTCAAGCCCATCAAGCCCATCTTTTGCAATGTAGATTTGACTAAAATAACGTTCTAAGACAGAGACCACTATTCTTTGCGTTAAATTATCGTCTTCTATGTATAAAATAGAAAAATTAGTAATCATAAATACCCCCCTCTTGATATATTCACATATTATAACATAGTTAATATAAAATATTATTATTAAACATTAAATATAAATTAACATAATGCTTTTATGGCTAAACAATAATTAGTTATACTTGCATAAGAATCTAATAGAAAAAGACAAAGAAAAAGGGCAATAAAGAATGCGAACATATTCAAGTAAAAAAGAGGCTAAATCTTCAAATGAATTGGTTGAGAATCTACAAAACTATTTTGTAGACAAGCTCAATGGAATCTCTAAAGCGTTTGGAGAGAACCAAGCATTTGAGGCAGTAGAGTGGTTACGTGATGAGGGTCTTCATGGTGGAGGGGTACGTTTTGAAGCCAAAGATGAAATGATATTTAACCGAGCTTCCATCAACATCTCCCAAGTCCATTACGATGATGAAAAGACTAAAAAACTTAGCT
>JALSHP010000384.1 GCA_026982175.1 Campylobacteraceae bacterium | reverse complement strand
CTAAGGTTCTCACAATGGGGCGTAAAAGGGCTTGAAACTTTGGTTTTAGGTCGTATATGGTCATGGCTTATCCTTATTTGGTTAACATTCTAAACACACCCTCAACCACCTTAGCCATCTTCTCATAGTCTAAAGTATCAGGTGTGTCTTTTTCTGTATGATAGTTGTTTGACCTATAAAAAGCTGTGTCGCTTATCATGAACGCCTTGTAGCCAAACTTCCAATAGTTCCCATGGTCCGAGAAGTCAATACCAGGAACAAAGGCTGGTGCATTTATGGAGTAGACAGGTAAGCTTGACGTTTCTTTCAAAGCATTTTTAGCAGTTCGTACTTCTCCTATGTTTGAAAAGTTAGAAACCACCGAGATAAAATTTGCTTCTTTTGGGTAAAACATGTCCATAAACGGTACAGGGTAAGACTGCGAATTTGGCTCGTCTGAATAAAAACCTATCATATCTAAAACAATGGCGACCTTAACCTTTACTCCACGTTCAGACAAATTCTTTGCATGAACATAACTGCCCATTTTTGTTGTCCTAAAAGCTGGTGGTTCTTCTAGGGTGTACGCTACTATTTGCACATTACATTTGGGTGGATGCTCTTTTAAAACCCTTGCCAATTCTAACAGAGCAGCCACAGCAGAGGTGTTATCATTTGCTCCTGCATGACCTCCAAAAGTATCATAATGACCCCCAACAACCACAAGTTCATCATTACAAGATTTTGTGCCTTTAAAATTGGCTATTACATTTTTGTACTCAAAAACCTCATCGGCTACAAACTCTTTTAGTTCATAAGTCTCATAGCTAACATCATGACTATATTTTGAAAATTCATTATAAATATACTCAGCTGTTGCATCTAGCATCTCAATGTTTGAATAAATTCTGTCATTAAACTTTTCGACTATGGTATAAACATGATTTTTTAAATTTTTAGATGATATATTTCCTACTGTATCTTGTGAACTTTGTCTTGTAAAAGTAGGTTGTGCCACCATAAACAAAATAGCAAACACTACAATTATTAATAATATTAAAACTGTCAAAATATCTTCCTTTGCATTCCATTTAAGCATTTTTCTTCCTATGCATCATCTCATCTAACAACACTTCACCCATGGGCTTGTCATCTTTTGGCAATCTAAAACTCTCTTTGAACTCTTTATAAAAATCTTTATTGTAAATCAAATGAACCACCATGACCATAAAGAGTGTTCCTAGTGAACCTAAAATAGCAACAAACATATCTTTTTGTGCATCCCAAATGTCACCTTGTGAACCTAAAAAGGCAGCTCCAGCTTCAGGGTCAACCACAGAGGCTGCTCCCCACTCGATGAGTTCGTAAAAACCTGCAAAAGAGGAGATAATCATGAACGGCACAAAATAACCCCAAAAGCCTTTGGTCTTAGCAATACGCACCGACATCTCACGCACGGGGTAAACAAAAAGAACACCAAAAAGGAGATGCACCAAACGGTCATACATGTTTCGCTCTGTTCCTAGCCATTCGCCTAAGGTGAAGCCCCAAGGAACTTCTGCGTAAGTGTAGTGAGAGCCAATGACATGGAGTATCATAAAGATGGTCATTAAAACATAGGAGAAGAGAGAGAACTTAAAGATGCGTGTGGTAAAAAGAATAAGCAAGATAAATAAGCCCACCAAAATGTTCTCTAAGACCCAATCTGCATGGTGAAGAGGCTCTATGGCAGCCCATATCCATGTAAGGATGAAACTTAAAGCCAATAGTAAATAGATAATTTTATTTTTCATAATATTTTCCTAATTTTTTTGAAATACTATAATGTTATCATTAATAATTTTCACAACACTTAAACCCACTTTATCTGCCATCACTTCAAAACTTTGTGGCGTAAAAAAACTAATGTGTGTTGGGTCTCTTCGATACCACCATGCTAAAAATTCTTCATCCTCTTTAGGGGGGAACTTGGTCATGAGTGCCATGTAAGCTTGAGGATTTAGATGCTTGACTAAAAGCGTTAAAACATCTAAGGGCTTCGAGAGATGTTCAAAGACCTCGGTGGAGGTGATGAGGTCATATTTTTTACTTTCATATACTTTTTTAGGGGCATAATAGAAATCATAAATATCTACTTCAAAGCCCCTAAACTCCAAGAGTTTAGAGAGTACAGGTTCAGGTCCTGAACCAAAATCTAATGCTTTATGAATGTTTTGTTTATAAGGAGCTATGGCTTCGTCTATAAATGCTTCAAACATCTGAACATAGCCCTCATTCTCTAAACTATTGTTATGTTGGTCGTACTTCTTTTTCTCTTCTGTTTGGTTGACCATAAACTTGTCATCTAAAGAAACAAATCCACAAGAGAGACAACGATAATAGATTAAATCTTTTTTCACATCTTTAAATGTACTTACTTCATTATTACATATTTTACACTGTTTCATTTAACATATCCTATTCTTTTTTATTATCTTTATTATAGCAAGTTTTCAAATCCTAAAGTTGTGACAAAGTAATTTAAAATATTATTATTATTTTAAGCGTAAAAGTGTTAGAGTAGTCTTTTAAATCAAAATTAAAGGATGAATAAATGAAACTACTACTAAGTTTAATGATTGCAGGAACTGCACTATTTGCAGGAGGAGACATGTTACCAGTAAATGTTGTGACAAAGTTTGAAGAGCCTGTAATGCAAAAACCAGCACCAACAAGAGGTTGTTACAAGCCAAACATTAAAAAATGTCCAGATTGTGAAGATGTGGCTGAAATCTGTCCAGATGACCCAAGTTTACCACTTGCAAAAACAGAAGTTTGTGAAGCATTGGTTAGACAACAAGCAAATCATTAAAACTTTTTCTTACCACTTTATAAGTGGTGAGAAGCTACATCGAATAATGTGAAAAGGATGCCTCTAAATAAAAATAACTAAGCATCAATAATCCAAACGAGCTTAACAAATAAACCCATAACAGTTTAAAATTTCGAGCAACTAAATACCCCAAAATCATACCACTTAGCAAACCTCCCACATGAGCAGACATATCAATCGAGGGGAAGATAAATCCAAGAGCAAGGTTTATGAGTAAGATAATCCCGAAATCTTTCATGAATGCCATAAATTGGTTTTTCATGGTATTTCTATGAAAAAAAGCAAATCCTGCTAAAGCACCAAAAAGTCCAAAAATAGCCCCACTAGCCCCTACGCCCAAACTATTTGGATGAGCATAGAGAGAAAACATACTCCCAAAAAACGCGGTTACAAAATAGATACCCAAATAGGCTATGGGAGAAAAGAGCTTCTCTAGCATACGCCCAACCATATAAAGAGAGAGCATATTCATAAGAATATGCATTCCATCAAAATGTAAAAAGATAGAAGTGACAAAACGATAAGTCTCTCCTTTAAAAATTGTCCAATAATCATTCAAGGCATACGCTTGATAAATAGGTTCATAAAGAGAACTAAAGATTTGAGGAATAACAAATATCACCACATTAATAATAATCAGACCATAAGTAAGGGGAAATTCTTTAAATTTTTCAAAATTATTCATAAAAACATCATACCCAAAAGCCCATAAAGAGCCAAATAGTAAAAGAGAAAGCCAAAAATAAAAGCAAGTAAAAAATCTTTTTAGAGTAAATGGCGAACAAAGAGAGTCCTACATAGAGTAAACCGTAGTTCAAACTTACTTCAAATAGACTCTCTTCGGCTTCAAGAGTAAAGAGTTTCACTAATAATGGGTCAAACAAATCGCCTAAATCCACAAGATGTAAAAGCATAGAGAGAGGGTAAAAGAACGAAAAACCCAACGACAAAAAAGGAGAAGTAAGCTGTAAAGGATTGACAATGGGAAAAATGAGATGCACAATCGGTAACATTAAGAGAAAAATACCAAAACTAATAAAAAGTGTCATTGCATACTTATTTATTTTTGGGAAATGCTTGAGAAGCAAAAAGATATAAAAGACCCCCACCACCGAAAACCAAAATGCCAAAGAGAGTAGCATTTTTGGGAAAATAATCAAAAGCAGTAAAATAATACTCATCAAAAAAGTAAAAGAGAGCAATTCTAAGCCCAAAACCAAAAGTAGCCAAGCCACAGCCATCATCGCATAAGAGCGAACTAAAGAGGGTGGAGCATCTACAAACCAAACATACCAAGCCAAAATAAGTAATACCAAAAAACCTACATCATGTAAATCAAATCTATAAGGGAAATAGCCTTGTTGAAAAAAACGATAAAAAGGTCGCAACAAAAAGAAAAGCAACGCCGATAAAATCGCCAAATGAAAACCACTTAAAGCAATGAGA
This sequence comes from Campylobacteraceae bacterium, assembly GCA_026982175.1. Classification (GTDB taxonomy): domain Bacteria; phylum Campylobacterota; class Campylobacteria; order Campylobacterales; family Sulfurovaceae; genus UBA1140. Next base: position 3,451 of record JALSHP010000384.1, on the reverse strand, counting down.
TGACTCACCCCCAAAGAGGAGACTTGTTGTCGCAATGTTTTATCTAAAGGCGTGGCAAAATAGATGGCTTTGTAGAAAGAGCTTATCACCTCATCCTCATGTTGTTTTTCGACAAAAGTTAAGAAATCTCTTTTAAGCGTTTGCTTTTCTTCATAAATCTCATTAACCCTACAAAATATAAAAGAAGTCCCTAAATAGTCAAAAAATCTCATATCTTTATGAGGGAAAAGTTTTAAACGCAGTTTAGCATTTATCTCTTTGGCTCTAATTTTGGTGCGTGAAAAAAAGTTCAAATCCAGTGAGGGTGCATAGAGTTTTAAAATCGTATAATACTCCTCGCCATTGTATTTTTCATAAGCTTGAAGCACTTGAACATCGGTGTAATAAAAGGGTTTTGCTTTAAATTCTACATAATCTTGATAGAGAAAAAAAAGACGTGCAAAAAGCAAAAGAGCTAAAACAAGCATCGTCAGCCAAAACTCTTTTAAGGTCAAAAAAAGTTTTGGTTTTTCTAACACTAACTAGCCCTTAAATCATAGGTAAATCTATGTTTCCCATGTCGCGTGTATCCATATTTTCATCATCATAAATTATCTCAAAAGGAGCATCTCCCCCTTGATGAGCATCTATAAATCTTGTAAATCGTTTTTGAAATAGTAATCTAACCGTTCCAGTAGGTCCATTTCTATGTTTCCCTAAAATGAGTTCGGTCTCCTCTTCAGGTTTATTGACAAATTTATTTTCATACTCTTTACCTTCTGCTTTGGCTTTCATCTCACGCTCTTTTTCAGCAGCTTCACGATAAACATCATCACGATAAACAAACATTACAATATCGGCATCTTGTTCGATTGAGTTATGAACAATAATATCATTAGCAACAAAATTATGGACACTATCTACTGTTAAATCATATGTTTTCACGGTTTCATCTTCTATGATAGAGACAATCTCATCCCAATAAATATCTGAATTAGCCAAATTTTCTATATGTTCATCATCTAAAAAATTAGATATTTTTTGCATTCTTTCTTTGGAAACACCACTTTTAAAAAGAGTCGTACCACAATAAGACATTTGAAGTTTTTCACAAAAGAGTCTCCATGAAATACCTTGCTTATCTTTTGCTTTTTTTATGTACGTTTCCCAAACAGATTTATCAATGCAACCATTGTTTGGATTACTTTTAATATCTAATAGAGTAGCAAGATATTTAGAGGAGAATGCTCCTCTTTTACCATAACTTCCCACATGAATTAAAAATTTTTCTAAATCCGTTTTTCCTTGAACCGAGACATGATAACTTGGACGATACTCTTTGTCTCCTTTTATCTGTTTGACTTCTCTAACCCTTGAAATAATACCTACTCGTAAAAGTAATGAACGCACTTGTTGGGCTAAAACATAACTTGTTGAGGCATAATATACCGTTACAGTGTCTCTTCTATTTTTCTGTTCTTGCATCGTAATTGAACCATCTGTTGCCCAAAGATGTTTTAAAAAAAGTTTTATTGAAGCATCACTACATTCAAAGACTGCTTCTGGGATTTTTTTATCATAAGAGCGAACTCTATCTATCTTTAATTTTTCGTACCATAAAGTGATTGGATGTTTTCGCTTATGTGTTAAATGATAAGGTGAAGTCAAATATAAATGCCACCAAGTATCTTGTTCAACTATTCTAGCATCTATATCAAAAAGCTCTTTGGCGACTCTCTGCACAACTTCAATATTTTGTTTATCTTCATTGGTATAATGATAAGCTTGACCTTTTAAAATAGAACCATCTCCCAAAAGATGAGCAATTAATATTAATTCATTCTCTTCCAAAGCATCTTTTGTACATTGCACCTCCATTTTATTAGGAGTTGCTATCTTATCCCCTACGTTTAAACTATCTAATCTACTCCATCCACTTAATCTATAAAACTTATGATTTTCCGTTGCTTTGATGGTTTTACCTGATTGAGTTGTTAATTTATAGGTTTTTTTCTCTCCCGAAAAGAAAGCATTTGTTATTGTAAAATTTTCAACCTTTAATCTACTGTTCATCGATTTTACTTTTAAAGGAAGAAGCATTTTTTGCGTAGCTAATTCTTCAATTCTATATCTTTTTCCACTATCTGCATCTACAATAATCGAATCACCAGCAAGACAACCACTTTCACGAAGGTCAGAGAGCATCGGACGCTTGTTATCTCGACTCTCCACCCCACGGTTGAGCTGTGAAAGTGCCAAAATAGGAATTTCCAACTCCCTAGCCAACTGCTTCAATCCCCTAGAAATCTCCGAAATAACCTGTTGTCGTCCCTCTGAACTGTCCCCACTCATTAACTGTAAATAGTCAATAATCGCCATGGTAATCTCAGGATGTTTTGCTTTTAGCTTACGCAGTTTTGAACGAACATGGTGAATGGTTGCCATTCCTCCATCATCTACAAAGAGCTTACGCCCTGCCATTTTATCAGATGCTTTTGAAAGGTTTGACCACTCATCATCGCTTAAATCTCCAATCCGTAGCTTCTGCAAAGGAATAGAAGTCTCCGTGGAGAGTAACCTAAGCATCAACTGTTCTGCTGGCATTTCAAGTGAGAAAAAGGCTACCCCCTCACCTCTTTCTATGGCTTTTTGGGTCATGTTTAGAACTAAAGAGGTATTATGTGTCACCGTCATATCTTCTAATAAGAACAGTTTATTACCATCTATCTCAAAACCATAATAGTCATCTACTTTGTCAAACTCTACTTTAATGCCTGTATGTTGATGGTTACGATTAGAAGCTGACTCTCTAGCCTGTTTTCGTGCTATTTTTGTGGGTATCTCATCTAAATTTCCAACTATTCTTACTCTATAAACTTCGCACTCATAACCGATACTTTTAATTCTTGCCATTTTAGATTTAAAAGAGCATTTAAATCCTAGACTATCTGCTAAAAATTTAATTTGTTGTGTTAAAGCTTTAGATTTTTGAGTAATTTCCATCACATGAAACTTATCATCATAATAGCCATCACTATCAATCAAACCTGCTAAAAGTTCTAAACGATTTTTTCTACTATTTATCAAGTAGTTTTGAGGAATATGTTTATTATTTAAAAGATTTTCATCTCTTAATTTTTTTTGTAAAGAGATGTCTTTTTTAACGTCACCACCTGTATAAGCTTTTCCAATTCGATACATAGGGCATTTCCCTTCTACAAAATGGGCATTCACTAAAAGAGATAATTTATCAGCATATTTTCCTAGATAATTAACAATTTCATTGTCTTGTGTGGCGATTTCAACATTTGAGCTTGTTCCATCTCCTAACCAAAGCCCTAAAAAATAAGGTTCTATATTAGTTTTTTTCTCTGGAAAATCCACAGCAACACTGTACCCCTTATAATTACTCTTAAACTTAGTGGACTTCTCTAAATATTCAGAAAGCTCAATGTTTAAAATATCACCATGT
>JALSHP010000383.1 GCA_026982175.1 Campylobacteraceae bacterium | reverse complement strand
GGAAGTCCAATCTGGGGTTGAAGCCCAGCACACAGCCATTATGTCACGGTCGCATCGGGAAATTATAGCAGATTATGGATAAAGTTTCCTCAAAAATACTATCTTAAAACCTTAAATTCCAAGCTCCAATCTCAAAACCTTTCCAACTTTAGAATCCCACAAATCTAAGCCCTTTGGAATACGTGTGGGCTTTAAATCTTGCTCTTTTTGCGTAAGCTCTTTAACGCTTTTTGCATCATAGTCTCTATTTTCATCCCCAAACTTAACCGTTCGTATCTCTAATTTATTGGGCATGGCTGTTATGAGCTTAAATTGCCAAAAACTACCACTATCTAATGTCCATGATTTGTCATCGTCATTTTTGCGTGTGGGAGCGCCCCATGAACCCTCACCGATGAAAGTTGTACCTTTTTCTTTGTCAATCACAAAGCCCTCTTCTCCTAAAAGGTCAGGCTTTAGAGGGTAGGTGTATTTAACTAAGTGAGAGTCACACTCAATGGCAAGTTTAATGCCGTATTTGTAAAATAGAGGTGACCATTCAGCGTAGCGTAAACGCCCCTCGGCTTTGGATTTTTTGTGAGGACGTAGAGGACGATGATAAGAGACGACTTTTAGTTTTTGTTTATCTTGTTCAAGCTCTTTTTTAAACCATGCTGTTTGTGCATCCCACTTTTTGTGTTTGTTCCACTTCTCTTTGCTTACCATGTCGTAGTAGCCTACGGTTGGTTCTAGTTCGGTGTTAAGGGTATAGAGCGATAAGAAGTTGAAATCCATTTTAGAATAGACATCGACATTGGGAACATCAAAAAGTTTGTTGAGCATAGCGTGGTCTTTGTTTTCATGGTTTCCATGGGTAACTAAAAGAGGGTACATTCGTCCATCAGCACTTGTTGTCTGTTGCCATTCATCTAGCCATCTTTGCCACTCATTGGCTGTACCACTTTTGGTATAGTCACCTCCATGGGCAATGAATAAGGGGCGAATTTTAGAGACTAATATGTTTCCTCTTATGCGACCTCTTGGAATGCTTCGTGAATCACCTCCTGCTATAAACGTAAAGGGTTTAGGGGTATTGGGTGCTGTTTTAAAGTACATTGCTTTAGAGCAGTTATTTTGGGTACAAACTTTAAAATAATATTTGCTATCAGCTTCTAAATGGGTAAGTCGTACAAAATTATTGTTCATACCTCTGTACTTCACCACGCGTTGGGGTGTAATGCTTTGGTTCATCTCTTGCGTTCGTCCATAGTACAGAAGAGGTTTACCTTGATATTGATTCCACGCAATGGTCATGGTACTTTTGGGGTCGCTGTTCCAAACCAAACGATATTTGTCACTGTATTGCTCTTTAGAAGAGACATTTGGCTGATGACACGCAACACTAACGAGCAAAATAGACAGAAGCATTAGATATTTAGGTGAATTAATTTTGATTTTTTTCACAATTTCTCTTTTTTACTGATATAATATAATATTATATATTAGACTTCTTGCAAAACTCAATGAAAGAGCCTATTATTTATTGAGTTTTGCAAGAAGTCTATTACAAAGGGACATTTTGGGTTGGGGAATACATTTACATTTAGTGGCTGCTATCTCATGGATAGGTGGTTCGGTTTTCATGTTTGTTTTAGGAATTTCATTGAGAAATAAAGAGGATCAGAAATTGGTTTATCCACGCATTGGGCCTATATTTGGTTATTTTGAGATGGTGGTTTTGGTTCTTCTTATTGGCACAGGTATTTGGATGATATTTGAGAACAATATGATTTATGTCCTTTTTAATTTGGATGCACATTCAGAAGTCTTAGATGCACTGCGAGGAAAATTAATTTTGGTTGCCATTATGACAGTGATAACCATCATTCATTTACGCATTGCCTTTAGAACCAATGGCAAAGAGAGAACGCGTTTTGAAACATTTTTGTCACGTGGTTCATCTTTGGGAATTTTTATTTTAAACTTCATTGTTTTACACTATGCCATTGTTTTAAGAGACATTTTATAGTGTAAATTATGCGTTGTCTCTCTTGCCATAAACTAAGTGTTGAAACTTTTTGTGAAACTTGTCAAACCAATCTTTTACAAGCAAGTGTGAGCAAAAGAGTAGTGGGAACGCTAGAGGTCTATAGCTTTTTTAACTACCAACACATAGAAGACCTACTCTTCACCAAACATACCCCACAAGGCTTTAAAGTCTACAAAGCCTTAGCCCAACTCTCATTTAAACCCTTTATGCAAAAATTTACGCAAGAGAGTCAAGAGAAAGTTTATGTAGTAGGTGTAGATGAAGATGTAAAGTCAGGCTATGCCCATGTGGCACTTTTAACCCATGAGATGAAAATGAAAAATGTCAAAGTCCAACATGCCAAACTCATGGCACAAAACAAAGTAAACTATTCGGGTAAAAAGTTACAGTTTCGATTAGAAAACCCTAGAGATTTTGTTTACACAGGTAAAAAGGGGATTGAGGTGATTTTGGTAGATGACATTATTACCACAGGAACAACGCTCATAGAGGCAGCTTCGGTATTACGAGAAAATGGAGTTAAAGTACTGTTTGGATTAACATTGGCAGGTGTGAATTAGTAAGAATTTTATGTGATTAAATGGCGGACAGTGAGAGATTTTAAAGTTTTAATTTAGTCATGTTTCTTAAAGTTCTATCAAATCACATCAAGTTACCTTAAAATAGTTATTGATAGAATAAGCCTAACATATCAAGTTACATCAAATGACCACAAGTTATATAATATGCTTGTGATTTTCTTGTGATTTTATTCTTAGCATAAGGACTATTACAATGACTGCCAAATACAATGATGATAACCTCATCAAAATTAAAACACTTCCAAAGAGACATACAACAAAATACAGAGGTGTCTACTTTAAAGAAATTCAAAAAACCACTATTGATGCTAAAGGAAAAGTTAAAACCTCTATTGTTGATAAAGTTTATTTAATTCAATACAAAGACATAGACGACAAATGGAAAATTAAAACCATTGGTAAAAAATCAACTGGAACAAGAGAAGCCTACTGTAACGCTCAATTAACAATTATCAAAAATGCCGTAATGTATGGAGAGCAACCACCCATAATCCAAAAGAAGATTAAAAAAGAAGTTCTTACCCTTGATGATGTATTCCAAATCTACAAAAAGCACAAAGAAGATGAGAGTAGGCACAGTAAAGCTATTGAGGGAATGTATAAAACTCATATCTTAGGTAAATTTGGGAATGTTGACATACATAGCATTACCACCGACAAAATAGTAACCTTTAGAAAAAGTCTTAAAGACAAAGGACTAGCTGATGCGACTATCAAAGGAAACATTACTTTTATTGGAACACTTTTTAATGTTGCCATTGATGAACAACTCTATGATAAAGTTAACCCTACCAAGTCTAAACGCTTAAAATTTAAAACACTTGATAATAAAAGAGAAAGATATTTAACCCTTGATGAGGTCAATAAATTATATTCAAAGATTGAAAGCAGAATAGACCATGAGGTATTAACACTATTTGTAAAATTATCATTACACACAGGTGGACGGCTTGAAACTATTCTAAATATTAAAAGAAAAGATATTGACCTTACTAACAAAACTGTGACCTTGTATGACTTCAAAAGAAAATCTACTTACATGGGTTTTTTATCTGATGAGCTAAATAATTTTTTAAAAGAATATACACAAGGTTTTAAACCCAATACTTTTATAATCGGTGGTCAAGATAAAAAATATGCGTCAAGAACCATAAGTAGAAAAATGAAAGGTATGCTTGATGAGCTATTCAATGAGGGCTTAGATACACGAGACACTAAACATAGAGCCGTAATACATACGCTTAGGCATACATTCGCATCACACTTAGCAATCAATAGTATTCCAATTTTTACCATTAAAGAACTCATGAACCATTCCAACATAGAAATGACCATGCGTTACGCTAAGTTAAGCCCTAATAATGGAAAAATTGCTATTGAGGGGCTTTATAAATGACAGACCTCACTAATAAAAATATAGAATGGACTGAAAGAGCTAATGACCAAATGGGATTACAAACTATGATTGATGAGTTATATAATGCTAATCTTTGTAAGTTTGGTGAGCCATTTTTAAAACTTGAACCTAGAGGAGATTTTACAAAAGGTATTAAAGAGCATTTCCTCTTTTCCACTTTATACACAAGACACAAAAAACTATTAATGGATATTGTAGAAATTTTTTTCCCTAATTTAGTATTTGTTCCAAGTCAAATTAATAAGAAAGGTAGTAGTGAGTATTTTCTTTTTATAGTTATAAATATGGTTTATAGTATTACTTGGTATCAAGAGATTGAAAATCGCAGACCTAGAGGATATGAAAAAGAAAACGAAAAACTCGAGAAAGCCTTAGCTATTGTTAGTGGGTATGCAGACTATACTAAAGTAACAAAACTTATTAGTTTTCCAAAACATCAAAATGAAATAGTATTAAGTCTTAGTGAAATTCTTAAAAAATGCAGACCAAGACAAGAGGAGAAAATTATAAAACTCATTAAAAAACATTTTAATATAAAATCTCTAAAAGATACAAAAGCTATGAGCATACAAAGAGCAAATGTAAAATGTGTAGTATTTTTAAAAGAACAAGGGTTATCTGTTAACGTTACTAATGATGAACCGACTGAACTTGATAAACAATAAAAAAGTATGCTGAAGCTAAAAAAAATATCTTAAGATAAAATCTCTAAGAGAAGATGAACTCCTTCCTACTTATGATGAAGATAATAACTTTTAAAAATTCTTTTCCGTTCTATGTATGAAAATCGTGCATAGAACGCACTCCCACAAATTAACTTCAAAAAATCTTTATAAAATCGTTTTATGACTTATTAGTTATTGCAATAACTATTTAAAATAAGTCTAGTTCTTATTGAACGCAAGATAAGCTTAACTTGTATCTTTCCTTTATAGGAGCTTTACAAATGACAAACAGAACAGAACTAATCTATGAAGATTTAAAAGCAAAATACAAAAGAGCTACAATCTCTAAAGCTGAATATGCTGATGAAGTAGGTCAATGTGTGGGTACAGTAGATAGAAGAATAAAAGACAAAATAGGACTACCACCATACAAGAAATTAGGCAAAGCAAAAAATGCAAAAGTAGTATTTAATATTATTGATGTAGCTGAATTTTTGGCTGATACCATTAAGGTGGTGGCGTAATGAAGAGAAAAACTTCACACCTCATCACGATATTAAAGCAACTATTAGAGGGGGAAATATTAACCTCTATTGACTCAAATATGGTAAATACAAACCAATATTTTAGAACCATTAAAAAGCATGGTATAGCATTGGTAGAAGTATGGAAACCCAATTTAACAAACTCTGGACGGCACAAAGAGAGAAGCTTACATCAAACAATAGAGAATATTAAGAGAGCTAAATCATATTTGTATAAATTGCAGGGGTTTAGTTTGAATGATGAGGTCAAAGAAAGTTAATATTGACTCTATTAACTTAGCTGATGGGCTTATGACCTCTTTATTTATAAATCATGAGAATTATATCGTAGAAGCCGTAAAAAGTCCAAGTGTATTTAACAATAACCTATGGTTTAATACCTTTGGTAAATCCCTCACGCGAAACATTGTGAGGGCTGATATTGTTCATACTAACTTAGGCTTGACCCTAGCACTCAAAACATTCTCACGCAGTCAAAGGGTTCAAGTGTTAGAATTTGCAGGGTTACACAGCTATACAGAGCATTCAAAGCTACTTAATATTCATCTAAAAGAGTTATGGAGTCAATTACAATATACAAAGCTTACACGCATTGATATAGCCTTAGATTGGGAAAAGATACCCTACAAGGTGTTTAAAGCGTTAAAAGCTAATAGAGAGCCGTTTAAGTGGTTTAATTCAACGTACTTTAAAACAGCCAAAGAGAAGAAAAAGAATTATTATATAAATGTGGTGGCTTATGATAAAACGATAAAAGAAAATCTATCTTACCCAATGGAGCGTTTAGAATTTTCTTTTAGTGGTACATTCCTTAAAGATATGTACTTAAAAGATTTAGCAAAAGTATGTGAGAAAATAGAGAAAGCTATCAAAAAAAAGATAGGTATTTCAGTCAAGATTAACCCTCTTTTCTCACACGCGTAAGTTATATAATAAAAACTAGCACTTTAAAACCTCTCTAAACCCCTAAACTTAGGTCAATAGAAAGGTTTTCCAATAATCCACTTTTTTAACCCAATAAATAGAGACAAAAGGAGCAACAAAACCATGACCAAAGAACATAAAGAGTTCATAACTTTAAGAGCTAATGGGGAAAGTTTTGACCACATCGCCAAAAAGTTAAAGAAAGCAAAATCAACATTAATTACATGGAGTAAAATCTATGAAAATGATATTAACGATATGATATTTCTCTCTATGCAACAACTCAAAGAAGAGTACAAGCATACACAGCGTGAAAAGTATCAACAACTATTAAAACATCTTAAAAAAGTAGATACAGCAATAACCGAAATAGACCTATCAAAAGCAACAATAAAAGATTTAATCTTAGTTAGAAATGATATTCAAAACAGCCTAGACAACATGGAGAAAGATACACGGTTTAAAAAAACTAACTTAATGGAAGATGATTATTTAGGTGGGGAAACAGAAACAGAGGTTAGACTTAATGAAACTTGACCGACTCCATAAACTAAAGTCAATCCATACGGCTACCAATATAAGCAAATTAAGCCCTTTAACCCCTATACCTAACCCAAAGTATAAGAACCCTAAATTTTCCGAAATACTCCATTTATGCACTAATTTAGTTTGTAAAAGTGCTTTATTACAAAGAGGAGAGATTACAAGCAGAATTAAAAATATAAATCCTTACAGTTGTACCATGAAAGCGAATAAAATCATGATGGATTTAGTACATGGAAAACACACTAGATATTTTACTATTGATGAGTTTCGAGCAGTTAAAAAAGATTTTAGAGTTTAATAAGGGTGAGGTTAATAAATCTATTTCAAGTACAAAACCCCCTTAAATCCCTCTCTAATCTTTTTACTCATCTTCTTTATTGTCTGATAGGTTAAAAGGACTTAGAATGGCTCTTAGCGTGAGAATGTAAAATTAATTTACTTTGTAGTATCATATTACATCAAGCTAGACCAAATTAAACTAAAATAATTTAAAAGGAGTTAGCCCATGCAAACTATACAGATTGAGGTTAGAGAAGATAAATTAGAACTATTCTTAACTATCATCAATAATTTAAAAAATGATATTGTTCAAAGTATCAAAATACCTAATAAATTAAACTCTTTGGATATTGAAGCAATAGAAAAAGGTAGCATTGAATATGAAGAACTACAAGCAATAAAAGCACAAAACAACCCCAAATACTCATTAGATGAAGTTAAAGCACAGTTAGGGTTATAATGACTCTTTTAATTGATGATAAGGCACTTAAAGACCTTTCTAAAATTCATAAACAAGAAGTTAAAAAAATTCTTGAAAAAATTGAACTGCTTAAAGAGTACCCTAATGTGGCTAATATTAAAAAACTTACTAATTTTGAACCACCTTATAGGCTAAGAGTTGGTAATTATAGAGTTCTATTTGATATTGAAGATGATACCATTACAGTTTATAAAATAAAGCATAGAAGCAAAAGCTACAACTAATATAAATTAACCCCAACCTTTCACAACATTTAAAGATTATATGAGCTTATAGGGTTGGTGGGTTACTCCTTTTTTCTCT
>JALSHP010000382.1 GCA_026982175.1 Campylobacteraceae bacterium | reverse complement strand
AAGCTTTCATTTCATGCCACGTAAATGTCGGGTTACGGAGAACCCGACCTACTTATCCCAATTTCCCAGAACGAATCAAATCAACAACTTTAGCAATATCAAAATCCATACGTCTGTCTTCTACCAAAGGTTCTATCTCTTCTCTAAGCGTATTATAAACTTTTTCAAGATGAGGAGAGATGCCTTTTTTCTCTCGAATATCCACTGCTTGTGCAAGTCCCATCATGGCGATGGCTAACATATTTTCAAGGTTTGGTAGTTGGTTTTTAAAGTGAATGGCAGCTGTTGTTCCCATGCTTACTTTGTCTTGGTTCATCGACTCCGTTGGACGTGAAAAGACAGAAGCTGGGGTGATGTTCATCATCACATCTGCTGAAAGTGAACTTAGCGTAATTTGCATCGCTTTAAAACCGTGGAAATAGTTTTTGTCACTAAGCTTTAAGTTTTCACCTAAACCACGATTGTATTTGTGATCGACTAAGATGGCAAACTGTTTGTCTAACAAATCAGCGACATTGGCAACAGAAATTCTAAGGGTGTCCATTGCGTGTGCAACATAGCCACCGTAGAAGTTTCCTGTGGTGTAGATTTTTTCGTTTTCACCGTCAATAACTGGATTGTCATTAACCGCGTTGATTTCAGTCTCTACCCATTTTTTAGACATCGTAAGATTGTCCATAACAACGCCAAGAACTTGTGGGGTACAACGAATTGAGTAACGGTCTTGAATGTTTAAAGAATCTTCGTTAAAAAAGTCGTCATAACGCTCTTCTCTTGAATGGGTGAGCTTTGTTCCCTCAATTTTCGCCAAAATCTCTTTGGCAATGGAGATTTGACCCTCAAAAGGTTTTACCTCATGTACGAGTGGCTGAAGAGGAGTATCATCAGCATTAAGGAGTTCAAAAATACCTGCAATAAAGCTTGTGTATGCGCCCATAAAAGTTTCAAAACGTTTCATACTATGTGTCGCAATTGCCGACATTGTAGCCGTTCCATTCATGATGGCTAAAGTCTCTTTAGGTTGCATTATATACGGTTCAATATTTAACTCTTTGTAAACGTCTGCTGTTTTTCTAATTTTACCTTGGTAGAAAACTTCACGCTCTCCTGCAATGGCTGCTGCTAGGTATGAAAGTGGTGTTAAGTCACCACTTGCTCCCACGCTCCCTTGTTCTGGAACAACAGGTAAAATACGTTCATTGACCATAAGTTCTAAACGTTTTAGAAGATTATATGAAATTCCAGAGTATCCTTTTGAGAGGCTAATCATGCGAATGAGTGTCATGTAAAAAGACTCTTCTTCACTTAAATTTCGACCCACACCACAACCATGAAATCTAAAAAGATTGATTTGTAATATTTTGGCTTCATCATAAAGCAAATAGTTTTTACCAGACTCTCCATAACCTGTGGTCACACCGTAAATTGGTTTACCACTTTTAATCTCACCAACTAAAAAATCATGTGCTTTGTTCACTTTGGCTTGAAACTCTTTTGTTGCCGATAGCTCAACCCCATTTGCCTTAGCAATCTCATCTAAGGCGATATGCTCACCTGTTACATTTACTTTCATTAACACTCCCAAAATTTATAAAAATTGAACCACTGTTTAGGGTATTTTTGTAAAATACCTTCCAAATATTTGGCATATTTTTCTGCCATTATAGCAACTGCTTCCTCTTTTTTAATTGACTTATCTACCTCAATGGGGTCAGAAAAAATGACTTTATAGGCTCTATCGCCTGAACGAATGACGGTGACCCCCATCATAGCTACACCACGGTTATAGGCAATCTCAAAAGGGTTTTTGTTAAACTTAGTTTGAGTATTTAAAAAGTCCACTTCAATAAAGCGTTTAGGGTCGGTGAGTCTGTCGACCATAATGGCTAAGTCATCTCCTCCTTTGAGGGCTTGAACCATTTCTATACTCGCTTTTAATCCTTCTTCTAAATTGATAAACTTAATATTTGAACTCTCTTGATGTTCTAAGGACTTCTCATAGGAAGCAATGGAGGCTTTTAGTTGTTCATTGGCGGTAATGTGGATGGTTCGGTTTTCATATTTAAATGCCACAAAGGTATTTGCCCAATTTCCCACATGAGAGAGGGCAAGTATTCTGTTTTTATCGCTAAGAAATTCATCTAAATTAATGCGTTCTATTTTAAAAGAGTTAGGGTCAATCTTGGTGACAAAACGGTCAAATAAAGAGAGAGAAAATTGGTTAATATGAGAGACATAGTAGAAAAAGCCATACTTTACCCCAACCCGTTTGTAGTAGTCTTTTATCGCTTCTCGTTCATGTTTCGTAAAAAGAGCATAAAACAAAGAAACCAGCCAAATAATTGGCTTAGTTCCTTTATATCCGATGAGTTTATAGATTCCTAATATGACTTTATAACCTAATTGGTTACCTCTTTGTTTAATCCACATAAACGATTTGCAATACTATTATTTAAATTTATAATAGGAAGTATTGAGAAATAAAGTTAATGCTTCTAGCTCTTCTGCATCTAACCCTGCACCTGTTTTAGTATTACACTTTTGAACTCTGGCTATTAATGCAGTAAGGTCTTTTACTGTTCTGTCTGCTCTGGTATAGACTGAACTGTTGTGACATTTGGTACAAGATTGAGAAGCAAGTTCTTTTCCCTCTGATAATTTCTCTGAAATAGAATCTGTTTGTGTATGAGCTTCTGGGGCTTTACTCAATGTTTTATCTGCTGTACACGCAGAAATAAGCGATGTCAAGACAAGTAGAAATGTGTATTGATAAATTTTCTTCATCTGAAAAATCCTTTTTTTATTAAAAAATATTATATGCAAAAAAATTAAATCTAATATTAATTATGGGCTACTTATCTACTTGTTTTTGTTATAATTTTATAATTTATTAATTGGAGTTATATACTATGCGAGATGAAGAAATTTTAGTAGAAGTAAAAAAAGTTCTTATTGAAGAGTTTGAGGTAGAGGAGAGTGCCATTACTCCTGAAGCAACATTTTATGAAGATTTAGGCTTAGACAGTTTAGATGCAATTGACTTAATTGTCACCCTTAATAATTTTTACAACATTGAAGTTGAACCAACAGAGAGTGAAGAGATACGCACTGTACAAAGTCTAATAGAGATAGTTAAAAAACATACTAACTAACATATTTTGATACTAGTATTAATCTATATCTTAACCATTTTCTTTGCGAGGGAGTACTTCTCTATTAAAGAAATAGGGCTCTTTTTTATTTTTTTAGGGACATTTTGGTCTCTCCTCTCTTTTAAATACTTCACTTTCAGTTTAGATTTTTTAAAAAAAATTTTTCAAGCTATTGTACTTATTTTGGTAGGCATCTTTTCGGTTTGGCAAAATGATATATGGGTCTTAAAAAGCTTTCCACTCACACTTTCTCTTCTATTTTTCATAGCCTTTATTCATGCAGAAATTACAAAACAGTATTTTTTAATAGACTACATTAAAAAAGTAAAAAAGATAGATGAAATAGAAGAACTCTATTTAAAAAAAACACACCTTATTTGGATTGTGGTCACGGCTATGAATGTGGCTTTGCATGGCTACTTTCTTTTTTATGCTTCACTTGAACAATGGGTATTTTATACCACCATTGGTTGGTATATATTACTAGGATGTGGTATACTGTTTCAAATTATTTTTAGGATTTTTTATGAAAAAAAGAGTCATTAGTGCTTATGTTTATGCACTCTTCATCCTCCTTATGCTCTTTGCCTTACTCACTGCTTATCCTATTTATCTATTAGCACACCTTTGGAGTAAAAAACCGCGTATCTATTTTCAAAAAATTGTACAACAATATTTCCGTCTCTTCTATAAACTCATGCCTTTGATGGGTAAAGTTATCATTGTTAATCCAGAAAGAGCTAATGCTTCTCACCCTTGTGTTTATGTCTCGTCACATCAATCTTCCATTGACTATACGCTTTTAGCAACTATCATAGATGACTATGTGACCCCCTCTAACCATTTCATCTCTGATTATTTTTTGTTCATGAAAATTCCACGTTACGCTTTGGGGGTTTACTACATTCCCAAAGGTAAACTAAGTGAAGTAGAGCGTGGCTACAAAGAGTTTGAAAAAGCTTTGGCTTTAGGCTCTTCGGTGATTATTTTTCCAGAGGGGACACGTAACAATACTCAAACCTTGAGAACTTTTAAAGGGGGTGCGTTTCGTTTGGCAACTTCCCAAAGTGTACCTGTTGTGCCTGTGATTATCAATGGAACAGGTAACATTGTCTCTAAAGGCTCAAACGTCAGTAAAACACTTGATAAAAAAGAGATAAGCGTGACATTTTTAGAGAAAATTCATCCTCAATCAGGGGAAACTTTTTTATCATTTAGGAAAAGGGTTAAAGGCATAATGCAAAACTATATGGATACCCAAAATAACAATCAAGAAGGAGTTTAGATGTTAAAAAAACTATTTTTTATGGCTTTAATGAGTTATGCACTCATCGCCGAAACAGTTTCTTTCCGAGAGGGGAAATATGTTGAAGCAGTTAATTTATATACTTATCGTGATGGCAATGTTACCTACACTCAAAATAAAACAGTTGTTTCCTATAAGGATGGTAAAAAGATTGTTAAAAATGACAATAACCTTACTATCTATGATGAAGAGAATAAAGTTCTCACGGTTATAAATTTAACAGAACGCCCAGAGATTGAACTTTACTTCTCTTTGACAAAGGCACTGTTTCAAAAAGATTTTGACTTACTCAAAGAAAATTTTGAGCTAAAACAAACCGATGCAAAAACATTTAAATTTATACCCAAAGATGATACTGCAAAGTTTATTGACAAACTAGAATTGGCATTAGACAAAGAGGAGAAGGTAAAAGTTTTAACCTTAGAATTTAGAAATGGAGACAAAACTAAAATTGAAGCGAAATAGTCTTTTTTTACTATATCTATTGAGTTTACTCTTAGCAGGAGTGCTCTTTACGCCATCTCATCTAAGTACCAATATGATGGCAATTTTTAAGCATGATGAGAACATAGAGAAGCTCAAAATCATGAACTCTTTTGAAAAATCGACGACCCTCTTTGTAAGCATTGAGGGCTTTTCAAAAGAGAATAGGCAAAAACTTCTGCAAATAGAAAAAGATTTAAAAAAGTTTGACTTTATTACAAAGACTACTTTTAATACCTCTAAAATAGAAATTTCCAACTATCTAAAAAAAAACTACTATTTACTCTCTGACTTTAACAATACAAAGTTAGATAATAAAACCATAGAGCATCAAGTAAAAGCTTTAAAACAATCATTAGTCAATAGCTTTTTCTACACTCCCATAGATAAAAATGACCCATTAAAACTTTTTAAATTTAATCTAACGGTTTCAAAAGGTTTGACTAAAAATAGTTTTTTAGCCTTAGGAGAACGAGGCTATCTGCTAACAGCAGAGTTGAATGCTACGCTTTCAAATATGAAAGAAGCACAAGCCATAGAAGCTAAACTGACGAACTACTTTAAAGAGAAAAAAGAGATTTTAGTATTCTCAACCCTCTTTTTTACCGCTCAAAATTCAAAGATTATTAAATCTTCTGTTCAGACTATTTTGTATCTCTCTTTTTTCTTACTTATCTTACTTTTTTTCATAACATTAAGAGACCATAAATTACTATTAGCGAATACCTTGAGCTTAGGTAGTTCCATCTTTTTTGCATTGGCACTCTCTACCTATATCTTTAAGGAACTCTCTATTTTTGTTTTGGCTTTTGGTTCAGCCATTAGCTCAATGTCAGTAGATTACCTTTTCCATAACTATTTTCATGGGCAGTACAAAAAAAGAGGCATTAATTATTCTATACTATGGGCATTTTTGAGTACTATTTTAGGCTTTTTTATGCTCTCTTTTGTCGATTTTCCACTCATTCAACAATTGGCTATTTTTGCCATTTTAAGTCTTTCTTTTTCCTATTTTCAATTTACATTTTTATATCCTTATCTTCAATTGGAGTTAAAAGAGAAGAGAGTAAATATTTTAAAATTTGTCAAATTTAAACCCATTATGTCTATACCGCTAATATTTGTTTTTTCGATTGTTGTAATTGTTTATGCAGGGTTCAATCTTCATTTTGATTACAACTTTAAACATTTAGATTATGATAACCAACCATTACGCCAAAAACAAACCATTATTGAAGCACATATGCCTAAAAAGCAGATGCTACTCATTGAAGCGAGTTCCGTAAATGCATTAATCACAAAAGCCCATCAGTTAAAAAAACTTTGCCCCTCAACAAACTCATTGGCAGATTTTACCTTAACTCAAAAAGTATTAAAAGAAAAACTAAATCATCTTTCAAGTTATGATTTTACAGACTTGCGAAATCAGTTAAATCAAGTAGCTAACAGGCTAGGATTTAAAGAAAATTATTTTAGAAACTCCTATCTTTTTGTAGATACAATGCCCAAAAGCTATAGTGCCAACCTCAATTCATTAAAAAAATTAGGCTATGAGGTTATTAAACAAGATAATAAATTTTATACCCTCGCAAGCTTTTCAAAATTTAAAGAAAAATCATGGAAAACAATAGAGGGGGTATCGCTTATAGATGCCTCAACACTCCTAAAGTCTTCTATGAAAAAAATGTTTAATAATCTATTGTTCTACCTCTTTATCTCATTTCTATCAATTGTGATACTTGTCCTTTTTATTGTGAGAGAAAAAGCCATTTTAGCGTTAAATTTTATCCTTTTTCCTATGGCAATAATACTACTCTATTTAAGTTTTGTACAAATTAATATTATGCATCTTTTCTCCATGATTGTGATAGTTGTTGCAGGAATTGACTATGGTATTTATATGAGTAAAGAAAATTCTCTTCAAACGAGTGAAGCTATTTTATATTCAGTGTTAACGACTTTTAGTGGTTTTGGTATTTTGGTGGTAAGTAGCATTGGGGCTATTCATTCAATTGGTATGGTTATCTCAATGGGTATTCTATCTATACTCTTCTTGATACTTTTTATGAAAACTCAAAATTGAGCTTAAAAGATAAATTATTGGCTCTTCACAGCACTCCATAAAGGCTTCATCTCCTCTGCTAGAGCCTTCTTGACTTCTTCAATGAGCTTGGTACGCTCTTTTCCCATGACAAATTTTGCATGATATTCCTCCTCAACTTCAGCAATATATTTGTGTAGTTGAGCCTTCTCTTTTTTGTTTTTAGGCGTGTTAAAGAGATAGCTCATACCACTCGTTTCATCTTCTCCTTTGAGACCTTTTTCTAAATATATTTTTGATGTTAGCAACTGAAACTCTCCAGATTTTAGAACCTTATATTGTTCTATTCTTGCACCATAAAGCGAGAGGGGTGGTTTGCCTTTTCGACTCCATAGCGTATAGAAGTAAATCTCTTCACCTTTTATCTCATAGACCCCCTCAATCATACTCTTAGCCGAGCAGTCACCTGTTTTATCGTAGTGGATAAAGGGGCGAATAAAATGCGATGTTTTATTCTCATCTCCTTGGTAAAATTTAAAAACCTCTCCACTGTTTCCATAGGCATTATATTTTTCTTTGACAATGGTAAAGGGCTGATGATTAATGGTGACATGCTCTAGGGTTGCACAGAAGAGGGTGCTAACAAAGAGTGTGATAAGTAAGAGGTTTCTCATGATTTGCTTCTTTCTATTATTGGCATCTTTAGAGCTTAATTATACTCTTTATCGCTTCAAAGCTTCTATATCCTTGTTGACATGACATGCGACCCTCTTCATCTATCTTCACCACCGATGGAAAAGCATTC
>JALSHP010000381.1 GCA_026982175.1 Campylobacteraceae bacterium | reverse complement strand
CCATTGCATCTAAGTCGCTAAAATCTAAAAGTCCATATTGTTTAAGCCCCCAAAGAAATGCACCTATTAAGATGACCACAAATATGGCACCAAACATTTTTAAACTTTGGAAAATAGATTTGAGGGCTAAAATCCAAATACCTAGCATAATAATGATGGCAAAAGGTCGAAAACCTGAAAAGATATTTTCAATATCAGAGGTAATATAGTTAATAAAGTGGTGTTCTAATGGATTCCACGTTCCTAAAGCTAAGGCTAAAGAGATGAGTAGGGTAACCCACCAACGCAGATGCTTTTCACTTTTGCCTTTTTTGGTGGTATTGGTTTTTGTTAATATATCTGGTAGCATAGAATAATTCCTTAATTTTTAGTTAAAGAATTATAGCCAAAGATGTTTTATTTTAAAAGTGAAAGAATATCTTTGTTGATTCGATTGTAAGAGACTTCACCTCTATAGGTAAATTCGGTTATACCATCTTTAATAACCATGATAAATGGTAAAATTCCCGTCCACCCAAAGGTACTTTGCACATGAAACTGTAACGCTTTAGCATCATCTCCCGAAATAATTGGGTAGGTAATTTTGTGTCTTTTAAGTAGTCTACTTGCTTCTCTTTTAGACATTTTTCCCTCAACTTGTAGGGCAATAATTTCAATATGATTTCTGTAGCGTCTTTTGAGCTTTCTCATGGTAGGCATCTCTCTGATACAGTGAGAACAGTTTTTACCAAACATCTCTAAAACAACAATTCTGTTTTGAAACTCTGGAAAACTATACCCTGTTGAACGCTCTTCAATGGTAATGTTATGCCCTTGAATACTTTTGAGTTTATGTATCTGATTATTGACTTGTATAAGTTTTTTAGGGGCTAACTCTTCAGGTTTTATAAGCTCTTTTTGACAGCCACTATCTACTTCGTCGGTACACTCTACATGGGGTGTTTGAGCTTTAGTAGCAACTGGAGGCGTAACTTTTTTAACAGGTGGGGGAGTCTCAATCTGTATGGTGGTACTGGTCTGTATGGTTGGTGTGACTTGAATGAGTGATTGAGTGGGTTCTTCATCAAAAAGTCCAAAAACACAGCCTGTTTGTGTAAACAACATGACTGTTAATAGTGTTGATTGGAGTAATCCAATGTTCATTTTTCGCATTATATTTCCCTTTTTTAATCAATATCATTGTCTAGTCGTTCAATTCCTCAACCAACATCTCTAATTCATCTTCTCTTACGAGTCCTGCACGTACTTGTTCCACTTCACCATTTTTGTTAATGGCAATTAAAAGAGGAAGGGGAATACCACGGGTATATCCTGCCATACGAGCAATGTATTCAATAAAATCATTATGCTCAATACCTGCAACAACATTATAGTTCATCTCATGCTCTTTGACAAACTCTTTTACTTTATCCGTTGGGTACTGTTGTGCTTCAATAGCAACAATTTCAAGATCCTTAGGATGCTTTTTTGTGAGTGAAATAAACTCAGGAATCTCTTTTAGACAAGGTGGACATCTGTGTCCAAACAGTGCTAGAAGAACAGCTTTTCCTTTAAACTCTTTAAACTCTAACCCTGTTTCTGTTTCAGAGAGGTTTAGTTGGTTAATGGTAATGTTTTTATCATTAACGGTTGTTAATGTAAATTTAGGAGCATCTTCAGCTTGTAAAAATGTGCTGAAAATAAGCATAAGTGTTAAGAAAATCTTGTTCATATAAATCCTTTGAAATAATAGATTATGTTTTATAAAATATTATAACAAAGTAAAGATGTATTTATCGTGTAATTTCTAGTTAAGTGTTAGAAATAAGAGTTTTTACCCTCTATCTCTATTGCCTCCACCATTACGGCTACTTCGATTTCCTCCACCGTTTCTACTATCACGGTTTCCTCCACCTCTACGTTCACCAGAACGTCCACCTCTGTCACGGTTTCCTCCACCAGAACGGCTACGGCTTCTGTTACGTCCACGACCACGACCTCCACCATTTCTGTCACCACCTTTGAAGTTTTTGGCTCTTTCAATGAGCGCTTTGACCTCTTCGGTTCCTAGTCCAATGATGTCCTTACCTTTAACATCTACCTCTTGTTGAACAATGGTAGCCAACATATGGGCAATGGCAACAATGTCCATGTCATGTTGAAGTGTTTTAACCATATCAATTCCAGCAGCGGTTATCTCTGTACTAACTACTTTGTTTAAAAGGTCAGAGTCTTTACGAACTTGAACTTCTTTACGCGTTGGAATCACATCACTTACCATTACAGCACCCACATCTTTTTCAATGCGTTTAATGGTTCTAAGCTCATTTGGCGATACAAGTGTAATTGCCTCCCCTTTGTTCCCTGCACGACCTGTACGCCCAATTCTGTGTACGTAAGATTCGCTATCAAAAGGAATGTGGTAGTTAAATACATGAGAAACATCATTAACATCAAGCCCACGAGCCGCTACATCAGTAGCAATGAAAATGTCAACCAAGCCTTGTTTAAATGAACGAATGGTATGTTCTCTTTGTTTTTGCTCCATATCTCCATGAAGTGAGGCAACTTTAAACCCTTGGGCTGTCATGTAAGATGAAAGTCTATCAACCTCTTTTTTCATACGACAAAAGATAATACATTTGTTAGGGTTTTTAAAGTCAATGAGTCTTAAAAGGGCATCATCTCTCTCATAATCTGCTACCACATAGAAGATTTGAGAAATATCGGTGTTGGTACGGTCTTTTTTGGTAATGGTAACCGACTTTGGATTGTCAAGAATTTGCTCTGCTAAGATTTTAATCTGTTTTGGCATCGTGGCTGAAAACATAAGTGTCTGACGCTCTGTAGGAAGAAAAGTAAAAATGTTTTTAATCTCTTCTAAAAATCCCATGTCAAGCATCTCATCAGCTTCATCTAAAATGACAAACTTAGGATTAATCTGAATTCTTTTTGACTTTAAAAGGTCTTGAAGTCGCCCAGGGGTTGCCACAATGATGTTCGCTTGGTTAATTCTATCTATTTGTTTGTTGTACGGTGTACCCCCATAAACGGTGGCTGTTTTGAGTCCTGCTGTTTTTCCGAAACGAAAAAGTTCGTCTGAAACTTGCATGGCGAGTTCACGTGTTGGGACGATTACTAAAGCTTCAACCCCATTGTTCCCACTCATCTGCTGGATAACTGGCAGACCAAAAGCAGCAGTTTTCCCTGTACCTGTTTGTGCTTGACCAATGAGGTCATGCCCTTCTAAAATGAGGGGAATTGCATCGGCTTGAACAGGGCTTGGTTCGGTAAATCCAGCATCAGTAATGGCTTGGTTTAGTGTATCTTTAAAATTAAAATCTTGAAATGTCATAGAAGTTCTTCTTTATGGTAAATTTTGTAGGGTAGTTTTGTGGTGCGTGATTTAATAACACAAACAGTTCTATTTAGTATTGCTTTTGTTGATAAATGGCGTTCAATAACCCCAATTTTTGCAGCTGATACCAAATAGTTACACAATTAAAGTGTAAAATTTATGTTGCTTAGTGGTTAGGGTGTAATTACAGCCCTAAAAATAAGAGATTTTGATATACTCTTGCAGAAATTTTGCGAATTATAGCGAAAATAAATAAAAATAGATAGTGTTAATGACACAATTTATATTAAATATAGGAAAAACTTATGAAAATTAAACATTTTAGTCTTGTAACGCTGTTAATTTTAACAGGCTGCTCTTTAAATGCGATAGATAATCAAGAAACATTTGAAGAGACGGTTTATATGCCAAGTGAACAAGTCGTCGTTCAGCCACGTAAAACATTAGATGAAAAAATAGGCTCAATGCTTATGGTAGGTTTTATGGGAACATCAGCCCCTCAAAATAGCCAAATTTGCCATGACATTAGAGATTATAATTTAGCAGGAGTCATTCTCTTTGACGTAAATCCTGTGAACCATAAAGAAGCCAAAAACATAAGAAGTAAAGCACAAGTGGCAAGACTCACCCAAGAGCTTCAAGCCTGTTCTAAAGATGGAAAGCTTTTAATCTCTGTTGACCAAGAGGGTGGAAAGGTACAGAGGCTCAAAAGAAAATATGGCTTCTATGGTAAGTTTCCTAAAGCTTCGGATGTCATTAAACTAAGTGATACAAGAGTAAAACAACACTATGAACAAATGGGTGCAGAGTTAGCTTCAGTGGGGATTAACTACAACTTAGCCCCCGATGTAGATTTAGCCATTAATAAACGCAACCATGTTATCTATCAATTAGGGCGTTCATTTGGAGCAGACCCTAAACAAGTGGTAAAGTATGCGTCTATTTTTATGAACGCTATGCATGATAATGGTGTTCTAACTTCACTTAAACATTTTCCAGGGCATGGTTCCTCTTTAGGAGACACTCACAAAGGTTTTGTGGATGTTACCAAACTTTGGAAACCCATTGAGCTTGAACCTTACAGATTACTTTCAGCTTCACACAACATCGACACGGTAATGGTAGCCCATGTTTTTAATGCTAAACTAGATGCTAAATACCCAGCAACGCTTTCTAAAAAAGTAATTAAAGGTAAATTAAGAGGAGAGTTTGGCTTCAATGGCGTGGTTATTACCGATGACTTACAAATGGGAGCAATTAATAAAAAATATGGTTTAACCAATACTCTTAAACTCGCTATCAATGCAGGAAATGACATTTTACTTTTTGGAAATCAGCTCTCGGTTAAGAGTATGGTAAAAACTAAAACTTTAGTTGCTACGATTAAGCGTTTAATAAATAAAGGAGAGGTTCACCTAGAAGATATTGAAGCGTCTAATAAGCGTCTAGCACATCTTAAATCTAAACTTTACTAATAATACATTTTGTATTATTAGTTCTTGTCAAATTCTATTTTTATGAGAAATTATTAATTTTTCACAGTTACTCCCAAATTATCTTATATTATTTTGATAAAAAAATATATTTATATTATTTTAAGTTTACTCTTCTTTTTCCTCTGATAATATCATACTGTAGAAATAAAATATTGAAAAAGCTAAACCCATCGTGAGATGGGGACAGAAAGTTACAGGTCTTTTACTCATTTGTAAAAGATGGCTGGGCTACCAATAGTTAAGGGTTTAATTACCCCCCCCACTATTTTCAACTCTTTTATTTTTTGTTAAGCACTAGGTTTTTAAATATTTATTTAAAATAAACTTAATAAAAATATATAATAGGATATTAAAATGAAGATAATAAATAGTAAATTTATAATTCATATGATTTTTGGGATGATTTTTATGCCAAATATATTGTTGGCGTATAACTTTTGTGATACACAACCAGCAGGAGGAGATATCAGTTGGGATATCCAAGATAATGGTAGTGCAACAATTCCCTTTAGTTTTACTGCTGGAGATGTTTGGACAAATATTGAACAAGTTAATAGTGCAAGGATAGTTGGAAGACATCAATACTCTGGTGACTTAGCTGCTGAACTTAGAAGTCCATCGGGGACGAATGTTATTTTATTTCGTTTAGGTGATAGTAGATATGGTGAAGGTGCTTCTAGCTGTAGTAAGGCAGACTTTGATATGACATTTTCAGATACAGCAACGGGTACAGATTTATCTGTTGCTGATGAGTCTAATTATTGTATAGGTACTAATGATAGAGGTCCAGAAGGTGTGCCTGTTCAGCCCTATTCTCCTAATTTACCAAACGTAGGAGCTAGTCCAGCTTTACAGGGTACAGCATTAACTTATAATTCAGAAGGCTTAACAAGCAATAAACTTTCAAACTTAGTTGGAGATGACCCTCTGTCTGGCACTTGGGGATTATATGTAGAAGATGTTTATGCTCAGGATATTGGAACATTAGATGAAGTATGTTTAGATATGGATTTTGGTTCGCTTACTTATGATATATGGGTAAGTAAGAATGCAACTTGTACAGATAAAATTGATAGTGAAACTTTTATGTCTGGTGAAAATGTTTATGTCTGTTATGAAGTGTCCAATGAAGCAACGCAAGATTTTACTTTTAAAAGTGAAACAAATAATCATGCTCAAATATTGAGTACTGACTTTACGGGTCTCTATGAAAATAAATTTACTGGAGCAATAACAAAAAAAGTTGCATATAGAACATTTGTAGCAGGTAGTAGTACTTTACCTGTGGGGACAAACATTTTAACAGGAAGTATAACTGTTGAGGGTAATGATAATTTCTTTTCTACAGGAGAAACTTTAACTACTGACGAGAGTATTACTATTATTGTTACTAAAGATACCGATGGAGATGGAGTTATTGACAATATTGACCTTGATGATGATAATGATGGGGTTTTGGACAGTGTAGAGGGAACATTAGACAGTGATGCTGACGGGATTATTGATGCTTTAGATTTGGATTCAGATAACGATGGAATTCCTGATAATGTTGAAGCTCAATCTACAGTTGGATATATTGCTCCAAGTGGAATAGATGCAAATAGTGATGGGGTAGATGATGCTTATGCAGGTGGGCTAACACCTTATAATAAAGATGGAGCAGATACGCCTGATTATTTAGATTTAGACTCGGATAATGATGGAACTTCAGATGCTTTAGAGAGTGGATTAACACTTAGTGGAACAGTTGGTCTTAATGGGCTTGATGATAATGTGGATACTGCAGATAGTTATGCTGATGTGAATGGAAAAGTAGATGACCCAACAGTAGACCTTCTTGATGTTGATAAAGGGGTTGCAGATGATGATGCTGAACCCGATTACAGAGATATTGATGTGGATAACTCTACACCAGTTGTTTTAGAAAACAATCAAACCATTGATATTGCACAAACAGCCACCTTTGACCTTTTAAATGGAGCAACAGATACCGATGGTGATACTTTAACGGTACTCACCATTAATGGTGAACCTTTAAGTGGAAATGAACAAAATATTACTGTTCCTAATGGCGTGGTTCAGATAGATGCAAATGGAACAACTACTTTTGTGCCAAATAGTGGGGTTACAGGCGTGGCTACTTTTGCTTATGAAGTGAGTGACGGAACAGCTACTGTTAGTGAAAATGTAAATATTACGGTGACTAAAGATACCGATAATGATGGTATTATTGATTCTATTGATATAGATGATGATAATGATGGAATTCCAGATGTGGTGGAAGAAGATGGAAATGTAACAAGAGATACCGATGGTGATGGTATTATTGATTCTCAAGATTTAGATGCTGATAATGATGGTATTTTAGATATTTTAGAAGCCAATGGGGTAGATGCTAACAATGATGGACGCGTCGATGATAATAATGATACAGATGGTGATGGTTTAGCAGATGTGGTTGATGTTAATGTTAACAGTATAGATGTGCCTACGGATGTAGTCAGTGGATTAACCGTTACAAAACTTCTTGTAGTTGATACCGATGGAGACAATAAAAGAGATTTCCAAGATGTAGATTCAGATAACGATGGACTATCAGATTTAAATGAAGCCATAGTTCCAGTAGGAAATGATGTAAATAATGACGGAATGATAGATGGAGCAGTTGATGAAAATGGTGTTCCAAGCGTAGTTACTTCGGTAACAACGCCATTAGATACTGATAGTGATAACATTCCAAACTATAGAGATTTAGATTCAGATAATGATGGATTGACAGATGTTTCTGAAGTTGATGGAGTAGATGCCAATGGTGATGGAATTATAGATACATTAGGTAGTTTAGTGGATGCAAGTGCCATTCCAGATAGTGATGGTGATAATATTGCCGATGTACTAGAACCAAGTAACCCGAACCTAGCAGCAGCAATAGATGCCAATGGTGATGGAATAATTGATGAT
>JALSHP010000380.1 GCA_026982175.1 Campylobacteraceae bacterium | reverse complement strand
ACAGGAAAAGGCATCTCTGCTGA
Source organism: Campylobacteraceae bacterium (assembly GCA_026982175.1). Classification (GTDB taxonomy): domain Bacteria; phylum Campylobacterota; class Campylobacteria; order Campylobacterales; family Sulfurovaceae; genus UBA1140. The sequence goes on along the minus strand of JALSHP010000380.1, from coordinate 7,852 downwards.
AAAGTACCCTATCTTTATGAACATTAAATTTGTAGGAGAGACTGCTACTTATTATGGTGCTGAATTAGAATGGAATGGTCATAATAAAAATGACAAACAATACTCAAGAAATATGAAAGCTAAAATCTACAAATAGCTTCTACAGCGTAAAGGAGAAATCCTTTTGCTGTTAAAAAAATCCAAATTTTCCATCATAATTATCTATATAATTAAACAATTATTGTATAATTATATTAAAATTAAATAAGGTAAATAATGAAAAAATTTCTATTACTACTATTAATAATTGCACTGGGTATCTTAGGTGCTTACTACTACATTACACTCTCTATGGTCAATGTCGCTGATGCATTCTTTACAACGGTTAAAAAAGAGCATAACATCACAAAGGCTGAAAAATATTTGGCAAACGATTTTAAAAAAAACACCTCACGTGAACAGTTAGCCCAATATTTGGTCAACTATAAATTAAGCGACTACCAAAAGATAACATGGGGATACAAAAGGCTTTTAGACTTCAACGCCAATAACTTTGGAAAAACAGGGAGCATAGAGGGAACAGTTGTGACAAAAGATAAGGTTGCCTCACCACTAAAACTACAATTTAAACAAGAAAATGGTGCTTGGAAAATCTTTGCCTTAGAAAAAGTCCTATCTAAAAAAGAGATAGAGCAACAAAAAATTGTGAATGCCTACACCACTTTAGCACGTGTTACCTTGCATACATTAGGTACAGCTGTTAAAGAAAACAACATGACAATTTTGTACAATAGCCTCTCACAACGATGGCAAAAAGAGACCAATAGCACGAAACTTAGAAAAGCCTATGGTATCTTTGTAGAAAAAAAGATAGACTTTCTTCCTTTGGACAAAGTTACTCCTAAATTAACAACGCTCAATGTGGCTAAAAATGGCATATTAACCCTTGCAGGATACTATCCTTTGGGAAAACAAAATCTATATTTTAAACAACAGTACATCACTGAAAATAAAGTGTGGAAACTCGCAGGATTGGCATTGCAGTTTAAATAGTTTTTTAGGGTGCAATAAGCACCCTACTTCATCTTCTCATAAAACCAATTGGTCGCCTCTACAAATCCATCCACAGACCCACAATCAAAACGTTTACCTTTAAACTTAAACGCAATCACACGTCCTTGTTTGGCTTGTTCAAGCAAGGCATCGGTAATCTGAATCTCTTCACCCTTACCTGGCTTAGTCTCTCTTAAAATATCAAAAATATCAGGCGTTAAAATGTAGCGACCAATAATCGCTAAGTTCGTTGGGGCATCTTTTGGTTCTGGTTTTTCAACCATATCAGAGACTCTGTAAGTGTCCTCTGTTCCATCGACCAATTTACCTGCAATAACCCCATATTTGTGCGTTTGCTCCATGGGTACTTCTTCAATGGCAACGACTGAACATTGGTACTTCTCATAAACCTCCATCATCTGCTTTAACACACCCTCTGTCTCATGGTGACATAAATCATCTGCTAGTACCACGGCAAAGGCTTCCTTTCCAATAAGCGTTTCACCTGTTAAGATGGCGTGACCTAGCCCTTTCATCTGGACTTGACGGGTATAAGAGAAAGTACAACGGGTAATGAGAGAACGAATCTCATCTAAGAGTACCTCTTTGCTTCCCCCTTTAATCTGATGCTCTAACTCATAGCTAATGTCAAAATGGTCTTCAATGGCACGTTTACCTCGCCCAGAGACAATTGCCATGGTAGTAATTCCTGCTTCTACTGCCTCTTCTACACCATACTGAATGAGAGGTTTGGTTAAAATAGGTAGCATCTCTTTAGGGGTTGCTTTCGTTGCTGGTAAAAATCGTGTACCGTAACCTGCTGCGGGGAATAGACATTTTTTAATCATTTTTAAGCCTTTGTAGTAGTTTATTTTTAAGTATAATTTTTCCTGCTTCAACCCCTGGTTGGTCATAGGTATTGACATTAATAAGACGACCCACTAAAGAGGTCAATAACTCATAATAGTAAATAAGCTCTCCGATACTCTGCTCATCTACCTGCTCAATGACAATCTCATCTAAAGGAATCTCTCCCTCTTTTAAAAGTGCTTCAATGACCGAATCGCTCTGCATGGTGATTAGGTCGTGAAAAGTAATGCCGTTGAGCATATTGAGTGATTCTAAATGTGGTAGCTTTGAGTTGGGGATACTTAACTCATTGTGAAACTCTTTAATCTTAATAAAAGTCACCGATTTGTCACGTGTTCCCTCACTTAAGAGTTGTAAAAAAGAGTGTTGGTCTTTAGGTCCAATGAGTCCTATGGGGGTCACGCCCACATGAAACGCAGAATTTTGCTGTCGTTTGCCCAAACTCTCGCCCCAAAGTTGCACATACCATTCAGAAAAATAACGCAAAGTTTCAGAGTAAGCAAAGAGACAATTAATGTTATAAGTCGTGTGATATTTCCCATAAAAAATCGCTTTATCTAGCAGTGTCTCTTTGAGATAACCATCATTAAAAAAGCTCTCTTTAACCAAAGAAGCACCTTTGAGTAAGGACTTAATATCTACCCCACAAAGTACCAAAGGGAGTAAACCCACAACCGATAACACCGAAAAGCGTCCACCTACATTAGAGGGTAAGTAAAATATTTTTGAGCCAATCTCTTGGGCAAATTTATCTAAATTTGAATTTTCATCGCTGATAAAGGTATAGGAAGAGGCACTACTTTGTTGGGCATAGAGATACTTAAAGATAGAAATCGTCTCAACCGTACCACCTGATTTGGAAATCACTAAAAAATGTGCTTTATCTAAGGCTATTTTGGAGAGTATCTCCATAATATTAATGGGGTCGGTACTCTCAAAAAAGAAAAGTTTTCGACTTGGTTTTTTGACAGGTTTTAAAAATTCATAAATTGCTTTAGCCCCTAAAGAACTCCCACCAATACCTAGTACCACAATATTTTTTATATTATCCTCAAACCCATTGGCATAGGCTAAGAGTTCATCAATATTTTGAGAAGGTAGCCCATAGTAACCAGTGGTATTTTGCTCCTCTTCTAGGGCTTTAAAAAGCAGTTTTTTCTGCTCGGTTACATTGGAACAACGCTTAAAGTGTAGTCTATTTTGCATGGGCTATGTGTTGAGTTCGTTTATCGCTTTTTCAATACGGCTAAGTGTCTCATCTCTACCCAAAATAGCCATAATCTCGTCAAGTCCTGAACCTGTCATAGAGCCTAAAAGACTTACACGCAAAGGCATACCAATCTTTCCAAAGCCTATCTCTTTTTGTTCTACTACGGCTTCTATGACTTTATGATAATCTGCCACTTCATTAAGCTCTGCCTCTTTTAAAATCGTCATAAAGAGTGCTAATATTTCAGGGGTATCCTCTTTAAAGGCTTTTTTAAAGTTTTTAGCATTGTAATCTGTGGGTGCATTTAAAATCAAATTAACCTGTTCTGCTAACTCTACTAAAGTCTTACCACGCTCTTTGGTAGCATTTAAGATTAAATCTTTTTTACTATGTTCTCGAATATCTACCCCAAAATCAACCAGAAGCTCTGCTAATTCACTGTGAGGTTTATTTTTAATGTAGTGAGCATTGAGCCATAAGAGCTTATCTAGGTTATAGTTAGAAGAACTTTTGTTAATATTTTTAGGGTCAAATAGCTCTATCATCTCTTCAATGCTAAATATCTCTTGGTCGCCATGACTCCAACCCAAACGCACTAAAAAGTTTAAGAGTGCTTCAGGCAAATAACCTAAGGTTTTGTACTCCATCACATCGGTCGCCCCATCTCGTTTTGAGAGTTTTTTACCCTGCTCATTATTTATCATCGCGACATGGTAGAAGTTTGGCAATTTAAAACCTAAGGCTTCATAAACAACTATCTGTTTTGGGGTATTGTAGAGGTGGTCATCACCACGAATAACATCGCTTAGCCCCATCAACGCATCATCAATGGCTACCACAAAGTTGTAAGTAGGCACTCCACCTGCACGTGCAATTACAAAATCATCAACTTCAGAGGCTGCAATGTTTATCTCACCTTTTACCCCATCTACAAAGCTAATTGTTCCTTCAGTAGGTGCTTTAATCCGAATAACAGGCTCAACCCCCTCTGGTGGCGTTCCTCTAAAGTCACGGTAGCGACCATCATAACGGGTACGTTCCCCTTTTGCCATCTGCTCTTCACGAAGAGCTGTTAGCTCCTCTTTGGACATATAGCATTTATAGGCTTTTCCTTCATTTAAGAGTTGTTCTACATATTGGGCATAAAGTTCAAAACGTTTCGACTGAAAAATCGCCTCACCATCGTACGACATTCCTACCCAATCAAAGGCTTTTAGAATGGCTGTTACAGCATCTTCAGAGTTACGCACTAAATCGGTATCTTCAATTCTTAGTAAAAATTGACCCTCATTTTTTTTAGCCCAAAGCCATGAAAAAAGAGCTGTTCTTAGCCCTCCGATGTGTAAGTAACCTGTTGGTGATGGTGCGAAACGTGTTGTTGTCATAAATAGAGAACCTTAAAAGAAATTAATTTTTAAATTATAACGATAATATCGTGATGATTATCTGAAAAGAGATATTTTCTATTAAATAAAACATTAAAAAATAATTTACAATAAAAAATGTTATTAAGTTTAAATATATAAAAAAACATTTATAATTAGACTTTAACTTTACTAAAGGAATTTCTATTGAGACTTTTTATCTTATTGTTTTTAATATTTTTATCCACAGGATGTAGTACTAAAGAGTACAAACTTTTTCAACCAAAAAATGATAATCATACAATTTCATCACAAGAGTTAAACATCTCATACAGCTCTAAAATTTTACCCAATGATATTTTAGAAATAGATATTATTAACATGAATAGACGTGCAAATATTATGATGAATGAGCGTGGATTAGCTACCACTCCTAGTAATAAATATGTTGTCTATGAAGATGGAACAATTCTGCTTCCTCTGCTTAATAGTGTTAAAGTTGAGGGTCTAACGATTAAAGAGCTTAATCAAGAATTAACTTACAGATATAAAGAGTTTCTAAAAGCTCCCTATGTAAAAGCTTCTATTAAAAATCATAAAGTTTATGTACTTGGAGAAGTAAGCAAACAAGGGGTTGTTCCATTAGAGGGTGAAAGTATCTCTATTATTGAAGCGATTGCTCGTTCGGGAGGTTTAACGGATCAAGCACTTAGAAGTCAAATACGGGTGATTAGCCAAGAAAATGGAAAATATGTGATGCAAACACTCAACTTTAACAACTTTTCTACTTTAAATAGCCAAAACTTAATGTTAAAAAATGGTAGTATCGTCTATATTGAACCAAAAGACACCAAAGCCATTAAAGTCGCTATAAATGACTACCTACCAATTCTTCAAGCTATCTCTAGTACACTTAGTAGCTTTGTCAATATTAAATTTTTAACCAATTAGGAGTCAATAGATGCCACATAACCAACAAAATATTGCCATAGAAGAGGATGAGATTGATTTAGGTAAACTTTTTAGAACCCTTAAAAAAAGATTTTTCACTATTATATTTATCACACTTTTAATTACAATTGGAGCATTTCTCTATAGTTACTTCTTAGCACCTATTTACAGTAGTAGTGTCAAAATTTCATTCTCAGATGAAAAAAAATCGTCTATGAGTGCCTTAATACCTAATAGCCTATCTGACTTAACAGGAACAACAGAGAAAACATTAGAAACGGTAAAGCTTACTTTAGAGACAAGAGATTTCATTAACAGTGCTATTCAAAATCTTGATATCTCTCAACGCTATTTTATTGAGCATAACTATAGAAAAGATGAAATCTATCAGTTTGAAAACTTAGATATTTTTTTAGAGATTCATGATGATGCTTTACAAAAAGAAGATAAAACTATCTATGAGGAGTTTTTTAAAATTACACCCATAGATAAAAAGCAGTTTATCTTAACAGTTGATTTACTTGATTATAACCAAACCCATAATTTTGGAGAATTAATCAAAAGTGACTACTTTAGTATGCGAGTACGCAAAAAGTCTACATTAGCAGATAAAAATTACTATATAAAGAAAGAGAACCCCGAGTTACTTACTGATAATATTTTAAAAAACTTAACCACTACCATTCTTTCTGATAATGTACTTCAAATTAGCTACCAAGACACTGTTCCAAGAAGAGCCAAAGAGATAGTAGCAAAAATTGCTAAAGAGTTTAGAGAGCTAACGCTTACTAAAAAAACATCTGAGTTGAAAAAAAGATTATATTTTATAAATAGTCAAATTAGTATTATAGAGAGACAACTTAAAGGTGAAGGGAAAAACTTAAAAGATTATCAAAAAAAGAACCAAACTTTTTTTACACTAGAGAACAAGAACAAACTAATTTTAGAGCAATTAAGTAAGAAAAAAGAGTTGGTAAAAACGTTAAAACTACAGCTTCAAGCCTTAAATAGCTTTCAACAAAAATTAACAAGAGATGAATTAAATACTGTTTCATTACTAAATAGTGGAATAGAACTCTCTTCTATTAAAAGTCTTATTGAACACTTTCACGCAACGAATATAGAGCTAGAAGAGATGAATCTTCAAGCTCAAAACAGAGAAAAAGCATTAAGCAAAAGACCCCAGCTTGAACGGCTCATTCAAGAGCTACAAGAGGAGAAAAGTAAACTAACGGAACTAAACTTCAACTTTACCTCTACCCATCCACAAGTACTACAAGTAAATAGTACTATTGCAGAGATAGAAGAAGCCATTGATGCCTATATTGCAACTGATATTGAACGACTTAATCAGAGTAAAGATTCAATTAAAGAGAAGATTCTTAGCAATATTATTACCACTAAAGAGAATATAAAAAATAAAATTTCACTCCTTAAAAAAGACATTATAAAAAGTAATTCCTTAATGCAAACCCTACCTGAAAAGAGTTTAACCGTTCAAGAGTTAAAACGTAAATTTGTAGTCAGTGAAAATATCTATACGTTTCTATTACAAAAGAAGATGGAGACCGAGATGTCTTTGGCTTCAATTATTGAAAATACACAAATTATTGAAAATGCAAGAGAAGCACTTAAGCCTATTAAACCCAATAAAAAGCTTATTGTCATAGTAGGGTTTATAACAGGATTGATACTTGCTATCTTTTATGTTCTTTTTAAAGCAATGCTTGACACAAAAATTCGTACTGAAGAGGACATTAAAGAGTTAACCAACATACCTCTTTACGGAAGCCTACCAAATAAAAAAAATAAACGTTTTTTTGAAGAAGCCATACGTAATATACGAACAAACTTACAATTTGTCTTACCTAAGAATAAAAAATGTATCAATATTCTAATCTCTTCTACCATAGCTGGGGAAGGTAAAACAACTGTCATTGCGAATTTAGCTGAAATAGTTTCTCAAACAAAAAAACGTGTTCTTATTATGGATTTAGATTTACGAAAACCCAGACTTTATCAAGAATTAAAACAAAGTAATAAATTAGGAATGACCCAATATCTAAGTAGTAGTCTTGAATTAGATATATGTATTCAAAACGTTACTGCACATTTAGACTTTTTCCCTGCAGGAGCAGTACCACCTAATCCATCGGAACTTTTAATGAGTGAAAAGTTTAAGGAGACCCTTCAACTTCTATCTAAAGAGTATGATTATATACTCTTTGATACCCCTCCTATAGGCTCTGTTATTGATGCAAAAGTACTCATACCTTATGTTGATATTGTTCTTCTTGTTGTACGTGCCAATGTTGGAGAAAAAGGATTTATTGAACACTTTCAAGGAATCAAAGATGAGATAAATATTGAATCTGCTGGTATCATCTTAAATGATGTCAAACATGATAAAACTCATAGCTACGGC
>JALSHP010000379.1 GCA_026982175.1 Campylobacteraceae bacterium | reverse complement strand
AAATTGTTTGGCTAGGGTGGCAAGTTTTTGTGAGTTTGCTCCTATGGTATAGAGATGAAGCTCTTTTCCTTGTATTAGCTCAAACAGAGGCGTTAAATCAGCCCCTTTGTCATTTCCTCCCACAATAAGGTGAATGAACTTCTCATCATAGGTTTTAACGGCTTGAATGGCTGCATCAAGATTGGTCGCTTTGGAGTCATTGACCCAGAGTCTGCCTTGTGTATCGTGCATCTCTTCTTGACGGTGATTGTCTAAAGTAAAGGCATTAATGGCATCATAATCTACTTCATCAAAGAGTGTTTTGGTGACAGCTAAGGCGATGAGTGCATCTTCTAAAAAGGCTGCTTTAAAACGTATTTTAGATACATCAATATCAAAATAGTTTGCTAAAAAATCTGCTGAATCATACTCAACCACAAAGGCATCTGTTTGGGGTAAGTTTAAGCCTTTTGGTAGAAGTGCTAGTTCTCCTTCTTTCATAGTAAGCAATGGTTTAAGTTTGTCTGCTTCATACTGTTCAGGTGTACCATGCCAATCTAAGTGGTCAGGAGTGATGGGAAGTAGTAGATAGATATTGGGTGAAGCGATGTTGGTATGATGAAGTGTAAAAGAGCTAGACTCTAAGACCCAGATAGGGGCTTTTGTATCAAGCTTTGCTAAGGGTGTACCAATGTTTCCTCCACTTACAGCCCCTCTTTTTTCTAAAAGGTGGGTAAGCATTTGTGTGGTGGTGGTTTTGCCATTGGTTCCTGAAATCCAAACACTAAAGGGCATCTCTTTTGCAAAAAAATCATATTCGCTTAGAAGATTATTTGCTGATTTGATTAAAGGATGAGAGGGAGGAACAGAGGGGGTGGTGATTTCTAGCTTTGATTTATTAGCATCAAAAAGAGCTGAGGGATAAATGGTGTTATTCTCCTCATCGCTATAAACTTCTTTGGCATTGTCATCAAAAAAGTTACAGCCTCCACCAAGGCTTTGGGCAATTGCTTTGGTGGTGAGTCCGTATCCAAAAAGTGTCGGTTTGTTCATAATTATATTGTTCCTTGTAGGGTGCAATTTATTGCACCTGTTATCTAATTTTGAGTGTGACGAGGGCGATGATGTTGGAGACAAAGGCAATCATCCAAAAACGGACAATGATTTTGTTTTCAGCCCACTTTTTCATCTCAAAATGGTGGTGGATAGGAGCCATAAGAAAGATACGTTTTTTACGTAGCTTATAAGAACTCACTTGTAAAATCACCGAGATGGTCTCAATGAGAAAGATAAGCCCAATAAGCACCAAAAGCACTTCTGATTTCCCAATGATTGCCATGTAGCCCAAAACACCACCAATGGCAAGTGAACCTGTGTCACCCATGAAGATTTCAGCAGGGTAACAGTTGTACCATAAAAAGCCCAGTAATGCCCCTGCAAGAGAGGCGGCTAAGATGGTCACTTCTCCTACACCTTTAATGTTTGGCAAGTAGAGATATTCAGAGAAGAGGGCATGACCTGAAAGATAGACAATGACCCCTAAAGATGCTAAGGAGAAGATGGAGGGAACAGTGGCTAAGCCATCAAGTCCATCGGTTAAGTTTACGGCATTGGTGACGGCTAAAAAAACAAAGACCCAAAAAGGAATGGCAAAATAGATACCGCCATCAAAGAGGGGGTCTTTTAAGAAAGGGACATAGATGGTGGTGGGAAAATCAGCAACGAAGATGAGATACATGGTGACAGAAGCCCCAATAACAGCTTGAAGTAACAGTTTTCCTTTGGCTGAAAGTCCTGCTAAGTTGTCTGCTTTAAGCACTTTGCCTAAGTCATCTTGAAAGCCTACTAAAGCAAAGCCAATGAGGGCAATGAGTCCTGCATCAATGTAGGGGTTGGTTAAATTAACGGTGAGTAAAACAGCGATGACCGTGGCTAAGACAAAGATAGCTCCACCCATGGTTGGGGTATTGGCTTTGTTAGCGTGGTTGGGAACATATTTATTAATGGGCTGATGCGTTTTTTTAGCAATTGCCCATGCCATATATTTAGGCAGAAGAAAAAGTGTCAAGAGAAAAGCGATAAAGAAGCCAAATCCTGCTCTTACAGAGATGTATTGAAAAAGGTTAATGTTAAAATATTCATAAAAAGCGTATAACATATTAAATCGTATCCTGATATTAGTGTTTGTTTAAGTAAAGAAGTGATATTTTACTTAAAATTTTATAAAGATAGGGTTCAGACGCATGGAGATTCAAAAAACTGTTTTAATTATTACCGATGGCATAGGCTGTAAGCCAAATAGTCGTTGTAATGCGTTTAAAGATGCATTAAAACCAACCTACGATAAATTGTTAAGTGATGTTCCAAAAACACTTATTGCCACCCATGGCTTAAGTGTGGGTTTACCAGAAGGACAGATGGGAAACTCTGAAGTGGGTCACATGAGCATTGGGGCGGGGCGGGTTTTGTATCAAGATTTGGTCAAAGTCTCTTTGGCGATTGAGGATGGGAGCATTGAGCAAAATGAGGCTTTAAATAGTACTTTAGAGAAGAGTAATCGACTACATATTATAGGACTTTTAAGTGATGGGGGAGTGCATTCCCATATAGAGCATATTATCGGTTTGGCTAAGTTGGCTGAAAAAAGAGGGAAAAGAGTCTTTTTACATCTCATTACCGATGGGCGTGATGTTTCGCCTACTTCGGCTAAAGTTTATTTGAAACAGATAGAAAATATCTGTTCTGAAAAAATTACCATTGCCACTTTAGCAGGACGATTTTATACGATGGACAGAGATAACCGTTGGGAGCGTGTGGAGCTAGGCTTCAAAGCGATGGTAAAGGCATTTCCAAAAACAGATTTAGAGGCAGAAGCTTATGTGACGCAAAGTTATGAAAAAAATATTTTAGATGAATTTTTAGAACCCGTTGCTTTAAATGGCTATGAGGGAATGCAAGAAAATGATGCCGTGCTGATTGCTAATTTTCGCTCAGACAGAGTGCGTGAGATTACCATGGCATTGGGAGATGAAGCATTTGAAGGGTTTGAGCGTGACTATTTGCCATTAAATATCTGTACCTTAACGAAGTATGATGCCTCATTTACCCATCCCATTATGTTTGAGAAAGAAGTTCCTAAAAACACTTTAGCCCAAGTGGTAAGCGATGCAAAGCTATCACAACTACACACAGCAGAGACAGAGAAGTATGCCCATGTAACGTTCTTTTTAAATGGAGGAGTTGAAGAGCCGATGATTGGTGAGAGTCGTGTACTCATTCCTAGCCCCAATGTCAAAACTTATGACATGAAACCTGAAATGTCAGCCAAAGAGGTAGGAGAAGCGGTTCTTAATGGAATGGCTGAAAAGTATGAACTCATTGTGGTCAACTTTGCCAATGGGGACATGGTAGGACACACAGGAAACTATGAAGCTGCGTGTTTGGCTGTATCTGCTGTAGATGCAGAGCTTGGAAAAATTATTGACAAAGCAAAAGAGACGAACTACTCCATTGTTTTAACTTCTGACCATGGAAATTGTGAAGAGATGCAAGATGCCAATGGCGATAGACTCACCAACCATACGGTAGGCGATGTTTGGTGCTATGTTTTAGATGAAAAAGTGAGTCAACTTCAAGAGGGTGGTGGCTTAAATAATGTCGCTCCAACTGTGCTTAAAGTGATGGGTTTATCAATACCTGATGAGATGGATGAAGCACTTTTTTAAAGAGACTTCTTAGTTTGTGAATTTTTGGAGAACTTTTTATAATATTTAATAACATTTTAATTTTGGACGATGTTTATTTTGGCTACCATATAGATTATAAACTCAAATAAGGAGCTTTATTATGGATACTATGTTAAAAGAATCAGTTGCAGTATTATTTTGTCATGTTATTAAGTTAGATGACAAAGATTTAGAGAGTGAACGACCACTGTTTTGCCGTTTTATGGAGCAAGACTTTAATATGTTAGAAGAAGATGCCATGGAATTATTTGACAAGGTAATGGAGGGTGATTATCATGTTGATACCCACATTGCTATGATAGCCAATGGTCTTGTCAATGAAACCTACACTAAAATGTCAGTACTTAAACAGTTGAACCATATTATTGTGCGTTCAAAACTTGAAGATGAAGATTATGACCTTTTTGATAGAGTCAAAGAGGCTTTTTTCCCTACTAAATAATTATGTGTGGTTAGAGCATTTACTTTAACTACACTACTTCTGCTCTCCAAAATCTAACAAAACTTTTCATAACATTTTAACGTGCAATAGACTACAATAAGCCCAACAAAATGCGTAAAGGGTTAATAATGAAATTTACAGGTAAAAATGTACTCGTAACGGGTTCTAGTAGAGGAATAGGGGCAGAGATAGCCAAAAGTTTAGCAGGATTTGGTCTTAAAGTATGGGTAAATTATCGAAGTGGTGAAGCTGAAGCCAAAGCCATTCAAAAAGCCATTGTTGATGCTGGTGGCAAGGCTGAAATAATTGGTTTTGATGTCACTGATGAGTCTGCTTTTGTAGAGGCGATGAAAAGTATTGTAAAAGCAGATGGTGAGTTGGCTTACCTTGTAAACAATGCAGGAATTACCAAAGATGGTTTAGCGATGCGTATGAAAGCAGAGCAGTTTATGGCAGTGGTTGATGCCAATCTGAAATCTACTTTTATTGGTTGTAGAGAAGCGTTAAAAATCATGCGTAAAAAACGTTTTGGTTCGGTGGTAAACATCGCTTCTATTGTGGGTGAGACAGGGAACGCAGGACAGACCAACTACTCTGCTAGTAAAGGGGGAACGATTGCTATGACCAAATCTTTCGCCATTGAATCTGCCACAAGTGGGATTCGCTACAACACCATTACCCCAGGTTTCATTGCGACAGAGATGACCGATGTACTTAAAGATGAGGTAAAAGAGGCATTTACAGCCAAAATTCCTATGGGACGTTTTGGAAACCCTAGTGAAGTAGCAGAAGCGACAGCCTTTCTTTTAAGTGACCACTCCTCATACATCACAGGGGAAACACTTAAAGTAAATGGTGGAATGTTTATGTAAAAAGATGAAAATCCTTGTACTAGAAGATGACAAACTCTTTAACGATACCTTAGAGGATTTTTTAGAAGAGGAGGGGTTTGAAGTGCGTTGTGTACTTGACCCCTACTCAGCCTTAGATAAAACCTATGAAGAGAAGTTTGACCTCTATCTTTTTGATGTCAATCTTCCTTATGAGAGTGGGTTTGAACTTTTAAAACAACTGCGTGATGCAGGAGATACTACCCCTACAATTTTTTTAACCTCTCGCAATGATAAAATCTCTTTAACCCAAGGCTTTGATGTGGGGGCAGATGACTACATGAAAAAGCCCATTGATTTAGATGAACTATTGTTACGCATCAATGCACTACTTAGGAGACAAACACGCGTAGAGACCACAATCATAGGTGACTATGAACTCAATATGCGTTCTAAAGAATTAAGGCTCAATGGAAATCCTATTAAACTAGGTGCGAAAAGTATGGCGTTACTGTTACTTTTAGTCGAGAGGAAAAATGAGCTTGTATCGTTTCAAGAGATAGAAAAACACCTTTGGCATACAAATGAAGAAGCCAGTGCAGGTGCTGTTCGTGTTTATGTGACCACTTTAAAAAAATATTTCCCCAATATTGAAAATATTAGAGGTGTTGGGTATCGCTTCAAAATATAAATTTCTTCTATTCCTTCATAAATTTCTCAACTTTTCATCATTACTTAAAAAATTCCATTTAATTTCCATTAATAAACAGTTTATTTTTCTAAAAAGGGCTGTTTAAAGAAGAAAAGCACTTCATTTATCTCTTGGATTTCTTCAATTATAATTGCACAAATTAAATTTAAGGACTTCATTATGTTACAAAAAAACATCTCTTTACTACCTATGGCTACACTATTGTTAACACTAACTATCTCTTCTCATGCTTTCCTTGAGCCTTTAGGGGTAGTTGAAGATATTAATGTAGACCAACAGCTTGAACAAGAGGTCTTGCAAAATGAAGAAGAGCTTAGAGCGTTTGAAGAAGAGTCCGAGCATATTGAAGAGTTTAAACCAGAAGAAGGGACTTTTTTAGAAGAAGAATATGTCGAACCTGAACCTGAAATTACCTATAAATATGATGATGACAGTAAGTTTTATAATGAAGATGAACTTCCTAAAAACAAGGGTCGCTTGGGGAATGTCGTTATTAAAGTTCCTGACTCCATGAGCAAAGAGGAAGCTATCTCTCAAGTGGAGTCAGAGGGTATTGGTTCTTAAAATTTAATCTAAATAGATTTTCTCATTCCAAAATGCCAATTTTGGAATGTCTGTTGGAGATTCGTCACGAGTCAAATTCCCCGTAGGGTGTGATTGCTATCACACCTTTCATCATTTGTATGCAAAAAAGTTTCTACTGTAAATTATACATTATCGGTGCGATAGCAATCGCCCCCTACGTGGTTTTTTATTTTAATCACATCAAAATATGTTTATGATATAATACATAAAAACTATATTTTGTATGATATACTAGACAAAAAGGATATTTTTGTTACTTGATAACTTAAGAGAGAAATACAATAACATAACAAAACTGCAAAAGCATGAGTACAAAAGGTACTTTCATCAAGTTGTTGATTTTAACGACAAGATGGTGGGAATTTTGGGTAGTCGTGGTGTTGGAAAAACTACTTTTATATTACAATACCTAAATACTTTAGATTTACCTCATAGTCAAAAACTCTATTTCTCTGCTGATAGTATTATTTTGTCAAATAGTTCTCTCTATGAGATTGCTGATGAGTTTTCTAAAAAAGGTGGTAAGGTTCTTGCTATTGATGAGATACATAAATACAAAAATTTTGAACATGAGCTAAAAGAGATATATGATTTCTTAGATTTAAAAGTCATCTTCTCTGGCTCTTCGGCTTTACAGTTGGAGCATAAAAAAGCAGATTTAAGTAGAAGAGCTGTGCTTTACCGTGTTTATGGTTTGTCGTTTAGAGAGTTTTTAGAACTGAAACTTGGAAAAAAGTTTAAAGTTTATAGCTTTGAGAATATATTAGAAAATCATATGGATATTGCCTATGAGCTAACTCAAGGCTTTAAACCCTTTGAGTACTTTTCTGAATATTTGCAAAGTGGGTATTTCCCTTATTATTTTGAAAATCCTAATAGCTATGGCATGAAATTAGAAGAGACAGTTAATACGGTGATTGAAAGTGATTTGCCTATTATTTTTAACATGGAAGCTCAAAACATACAGAAGTTAAAACAACTTATCGTAATGATTTGTAGTTCTAAGCCCTATGAATTAAACATCTCAAATCTTTCAACTAAAATTGGCATTAACAGAGCAACGCTTTATCAGTACATTCATTATTTGACCATGGGAAACTTACTCTATGCCTTAAAGTCCAAAGCAAAAGGTGACACCATTTTTACAAAACCCTCCAAGCTTTACTTGAACAATCCTAATTTGAGTTTTTATTATTGTCAAACGCATGAAGTAGGCACGGTAAGAGAACAGTTTTTTGCCAATATGTTAGCACTAAATCATGACTTGTCTTACCCTGCAAAAGGTGACTTTTTAGTCAATGAAAAATATACCTTTGAAATAGGAGGCAAAAACAAAAGTTTTAAGCAAATAAAAGATGTACCTAACTCTTTTGTGGTAGCTGATGACATAGAAATAGGAAGTGGCAATAAAATACCCCTTTGGCTATTTGGGTTTTTGTATTAACTTCAACTAAATTGTAAATTACACATTATTGGTGCGATAGCAATCGCCCCCTACTTCTAATTTTTTGCTATAATAATTCTCTAAAGAGATGAAAAAGGGAATATCTACTATGAAACTATATAAAATTATATTATACATCGCTACTCCCACATTTGTTT
>JALSHP010000378.1 GCA_026982175.1 Campylobacteraceae bacterium | reverse complement strand
CCAACATGTTTTGCTTTACCTAATTGAGCAGCGACATCATATCCTACGTTATTTTTATCTGCACCAAAGTTATACGCTACACCAGCTGCTAATTTTAGTGGTTTACCTAATACATCTTTGACTTGATATTCAGCAAATACTTCGGTAATATGATAATCATTTTCATACAAATTATTGTCATCTAAACTATTCCCTTTACCACTACCAAAAATTCTTGAATTACCTTTGAATCCATCGTAATAATAGACACCAGCACCCACATTCAGTTTACCCGAATCCATTTTTGCTTTATGTACATATTGAGCGACAACAAGATTTACATCATCTTTAGCAACTGATGCTTCTTCAAGTGTTGGCTGATTAATTCCCAAAGTAATTAATTTACTATCATCTTTATATTGGTAGTTTAATCCATTCATTGAAATATCATTATCCCAAACAAGTTGTGACTTAATCGGTCTATACATCATATATGGATGTCTACCTATTTTATACATACCATGATCTGATTTATAAGCTAATCCCATAACATTAAATCTAAGTGATTGTAAAAAATAATCTTTTAAAGGCTCATCATTATGAAATGTTTGGTTTCCTGAAGTTGGATTGGCAAAACCAGATCGCATACCTACATCAAACTCAAGATTATCAAGTAAATCTATTCTTGCCCCTAATCTTAAACGGTATCTATTTCTATACTTGTTATCTTTGTCATCTCTTTCAATACTCTCATATCGTAATCTTAAATCATTTTTTAAGTGAACTCTATCAAAGAGGCTTCTTTGTGCTACTGGTGCAGGTACATTTGATGCTTTCTTCTCATCTATTCTTTCATGTGGATGATTAATATCTCCCTCTGCCATTACTACTGTTGCTAACGCTGCCATTGATAATACAATTTTCTTCATCTGAAGACTCCTTTGAGTTATGTTGGACGCAGTATAAAACAAAATGGTTACATAATGATTACAAAATGGTGACAAAGAGAAAATGTAAGATAGTTTAGTTAAAATATCATCTTTTAAACCCCATAGAGGATAATAATTACTTATGTTAAAAAAAACCCTTATATTAATCAGCACACTAGGACTCTTAATGGCGAACTCCCTGCCCCAACATCATACAAAAACACTTGACAACGGTTTGCAAATCGTCGTTATCCCAATGAAAAATGACTCCAATGTCATTACCACCGATATTTTTTACAAAGTAGGAAGCCGTAATGAAGTGATGGGAAAGAGTGGTATCGCCCATATGTTAGAACATCTGAATTTTAAATCTACCAAAAACCTTGAAGCAGGTGAATTTGACAAGATTGTCAAGTCCAAAGGAGCAGTGAACAATGCAGCAACAAGCTTTGACTATACGCATTACTACATTAAATCATCTTCAAAAAACCTAGAGACTTCGGTTGAGCTTTTTGCTGAACTCATGGAGAACTTAAACCTAAAAGATGAAGAGTTTCAAGTAGAACGTAATGTCGTAGCAGAAGAGCGTCGTGTAAGAACTGACAACCCTCCTATGGGTTACTTATATTTTAGACTCTTTAACACCCACTATGTCGCTCACCCTTATCACTGGACTCCTATTGGCTTTATGAATGACATTCAAACTTGGACAATTCAAGACATTAAAGCATTTCATGCTAAATATTACCAACCTAACAATGCCATTTTGATTGTTACAGGGGATATAGATGAAAAAGAAGTCTTTAAACTAGCAGAGGCTAAATTTGGAAAGATTAAAAATAAAGTTGAGATTCCAAAACTAAAAATTGCGGAACCAAAACGAGATGGAAGCATAAGAAAAATTATCCATAAAGATAATAACACCATTGATACCATTGCCATTGCCTACCCTATTCCCAACTATGAACATGAAGACCAAGTGGTACTTTCTGCTATTTCAGAACTTTTATCTTCAGGAAAATCTTCACGTCTTTACAAAAAAATTATTGATGAAAAGCAGATGGCAAACTCTATCTATGGCTACAACATGGAGTTAACTGATGAGGGGATATTTCTCTTCATAGGCATGGCAAACCCAGGGATTAAGATAGAAGATTTGGAAAAAGAAATATTATCTGAAATTGAAAAGATTAAAGCAGGAGAAGTGACTAAGGAGGAGCTTGAAAAGGTTAAAATCAACACCAAAGCAGACTTTATCTACTCCCTTGAAGACTCTGCTTCAGTCAATTCCCTTTTTGGCTCTTATTTAGTGCGAGGAAACCTAAAACCTTTACTTGAATATGAAGAGAATTTAGCTAAAATTACACCTGAGATGGTAACTAAAGTTGCCAATAAATATTTTGACCATGATTTTACCACCACGATAATCTTAAAAAAACATGATGCAAAAAAATATGATGCAAAAAAAGAGACTAAAAAAAGTAAATAGGAAAAGTAGATGAGTAACTTAATTACGGGTGCGACAACAGCACTCATTACCCCTTTTAAAAATGGAACACTCGATGAAGCGTGTTTTGCCAAACTGATAAAAAGACAAATTAATAACGGTATTGATGCCGTTTGTCCTGTGGGAACAACAGGTGAGTCGGCGACACTTACCCATGATGAGCATAAGAGATGTATTGAAATTGCCGTTGAAGTGTGTAAAAACACCAATACTAAGGTACTAGCAGGTGCAGGTTCAAATGCAACCCATGAAGCCATAGAGATTGCAAAACATGCTCAAGAGTGTGGTGTTGATGCCATATTTTCAGTAAGCCCTTACTACAACAAACCTAGCCAAGAGGGTCTCTATCAACACTACAAAGCCATTGCACAATCAGTAGAACTCCCTTTTATGCTTTACAATGTTCCTGGACGAACAGGCGTAGATATTACGGCTGATACAGTTTGTAGGCTCTTTGATGATGTTGAGAATATCTTTGGGATTAAAGAAGCAACGGGTTCAATTGAGCGTACTGTTGAGCTTTTAGCCAAACGTCCAGAGCTGTATGTCTTCTCTGGAGATGATGCCATTGACTACCCTATTTTAGCCAATGGTGGGAAAGGAATTACTTCTGTAACTTCAAATTTGTTACCAGACCTTAAAGCCCAACTTGCACACTTAGCTTTAAAAGGAGATTTTGCAGCTTCTAAAGCAATTAACGATAAACTCTACAACATCAATAAAGTGATGTTTTGTGAGAGTAACCCCATTCCAATTAAAGCCGCCATGTACATTGCAGGGCTTATTGATACCTTAGAGTACCGATTACCTCTCGTACCTCCATCAAAAGAGAATATGAAACAAATCGAAGAAGTTATGAAAAATTACAACATAGTAGGAGCATAAATGTCATCAAATAAAGGGAAAACCGTCGTTATTACAGGAGCAACCAAAGGAATTGGTAAAGCCATAGCTGAAAAGTTTGCATCAGAAGGGGTCAATGTTGCCTTTACCTATAACTCCAATGAAGAGATTGCCAATGAGATAGCCCAAGATTTAATGTCAAAATATGATATTAAAGCCAAAGCTTACCCTTTGAATATTTTAGAGCTTGATGAATTTAAGCCTCTCTTTTTAGCGATAGATGAAGATTTTGATAGAATTGATTTCTTTGTATCTAATGCGATGATTTACGGTCGTCCTGTGGTTGGTGGTTATGGTAAGTTTATGAAACTTAGACCTGCTAAAGGGTTACAAAATATCTACACTGCAACCGTTGGTGCATTTGTAAGAGGTTCACAAGAAGCTGCTGTGCGTATGCAAAAAGTAGGTGGTGGAGCCATTGTAACACTAAGTTCTACAGGAAACCTCATCTACATTGACAACTATGCAGGTCACGGAACCAACAAAGCAGCCGTTGAAGCAATGAGCCGTTATGCTGCTGTTGAACTTGGAGAGATGAACATTCGTGTCAATGCCGTCTCTGGTGGACCAATCGACACCGATGCACTTAAAGCCTTTACCAATTATGAAGAGGTGAAAGCTGAAACCATTAAACGTTCAGCCGTAAATCGAATGGGAAGCCCTGAAGATTTAGCAGGAGCTGTTTACTTCTTATGTACCGATGAAGCATCATGGGTCACAGGTCAAACACTTGTGGTTGATGGTGGGACTACTTTTCGTTAATTAACGGTGCATTAAAATGACACCCTACCCTTTTTAATTGTAAATTACAATTCGTAGGGTGCAATTTATTGCACCTTGATAAAATTCCAAATATTTTAAGGAGTCATCTCCATGCAAAACAACAAAATCATAAACATTCCCAATATTTTAGCCTTTATTCGCCTACTTTTAGCCCCAATTATGTTCATGCTTTTAGTAAACCAAGATGCCTCCATATTTGAAGGTATTCACCCCTCATGGCTAAACTATGCCGCTGCTTTTATCTTTGTGGTCGCCTCTGCCACGGACTTTTTTGACGGCTACATCGCTAGAACCTTTAATCAAATCACCACCATGGGAAAAATCCTTGACCCTTTAGCTGATAAGATGCTAACTTTGGCAGGATTTTTAGGGCTTATGCTGTTGGGAACTGCTTCACCTTGGGCTGTTTTTCTCATTATTACACGTGAACTTTTTATTACAGGTCTTAGGGTTTCAGCTGTAGCTGAAAACATTGATATTGCCGCTTCGTGGATGGGAAAAGTTAAAACAGTCGTGCAAATGATAGCCATTGGCTTTTTACTTATGGGTTGGATTGGTGGAGAGATTTTACTGTGGATTGCAGTTGCTCTTACACTCTACTCTGGGTATGAGTATGTAAGAGACTTTTTTAAAAATGTGAAGATGTAACTTACGCGTAAATACGATTTAAATAATCTTCATAAACAGTTTTAGCAACATTTAACGATTGAACCGATTGTTCATTTAATTTGTCATCAAGGGTAATTGGTGTTTCAAGTAGATTTTCCATGGTTTGCATAATCTTCTCTGTCTCCCTCATTACCTTTTTAGAACTTGGATGATACTCTTTATCATCTTCCACAGCCCCTTCAACATGTAAAATACGCTTTAAGGTAGAACGTTGTTCATTTAAAACAATTTCAAGGTTTTTAACTTCTGATGTTGCTCGCCATAAATGGGCATCTATCTCTGTCATTTCACGTTGACATGCCTCTTGTGCCATACAGTATTCAGTAGATTCGTCAAGGGTAGTTTGTGCTACACGTAAATTTTTTGAACTTTTTAAACTGATGCGAATCGCATAGACTATCCAAGCCACAATGAGTGCTGAAAGTCCTACCAATACCGCTGCAACAATAACATTGCCACCAATAGGAGGAACAACGTCGGTAGCCACCCATTTTAACATAGGCTCAACACTGCCCATTGCTTTTTGGGTATCTATAGTAGTAAGATCCATATTTAATTTTTTAGCTGCAAAATAAATCCAAGCAACCACTGTAATCAGTGCAAACAGAAGTGCCAAGATAAAACCTGTAAATCGACCTGAACTTATGTTTTTAACAGCAAAATTTTTCTCTCTATTTCCATCTATGGACAACTCAAAAGCAGCTGCTTCCTCTTTGGTAATATATTCAAAACCCAACTTTTCTAATAAAGCTTCAGTTTCTTTCAATGTCACATTTTTAAAAGTACGTTTTACCTCATCGAAATTTGCAGCAGCTTTTGAGATTTCAGCTTGACACTTTTGCATATTTGCATTAGCTTTGGCAACCAACTCTTTGGATGTCTCAATTAATGATTTGGCTTCTAGGAGCTTATTGTTTTTATCTATTTTAGCATTGTCCATTTTGTTTCCTCTTTTATTTTAAACTAGCTTATTTTAGCATAAAATCATTATTATTTATCTAAAGCTTAGCTATAATTCATTTTAATCATTTCTTATCTATTTATCGGAGTTTTATGGGTACATTTATCGCTTTATTGGTCTTCTCTTTTTTAATCTTTTTTCATGAGTTAGGGCATTTTTTGGCTGCCCGTTTTTTTGGGGTGCATGTTGAAGTCTTTAGCATCGGTTTTGGTAAACGTATTTTAAATAAAAAAATCGGAGCAACTGAGTGGAGCTTCTCGCTTATCCCCCTTGGTGGTTACATAAGAATGAAAGGTCAAGATGATGCTGACCCTAGCAAAAAGTCCTATGATGAGGATTCTTATAATTCTAAAACACCATTGCAACGTATTGTCATCTCACTAGCAGGACCTTTTGCCAATTTTTTACTGGCTTTTTTACTCTACTTAGCCGTAGCAACTATTGGTGTGCCTACCCCTTTGGCAAATATTGGTAAACTCATTCCAGATTCACCTGCTCAAAAATCAGGAGTGCAACTTAAAGACACTATTGTTAATATTGATGGAAATCCCATTAAGTATTGGTCGCAGATTGGTAAAAATATTGGACAAAATAGTCAAAGCCACCAAATAACCATTTTACGAGGTAATGAGTATATTGACTTAAGCATTACCCCTAAACTATTAGAGACAAAAAATATTTTTGGAGAGTCTGAAAAGCGTTACCTTTTAGGTATTAGTCCCAATCCCAATGCCATGAAAAATGTTTCCTATGGTGCTAATGAAGGGATTACTTTTGCCTATGAACAGACAAAACAGGCTTCGCTCTATATTGTAACAAGCCTAAAAAAGTTACTCTCTGGACTCATTCCCATGGAGAATCTAGGAGGCGTAGTTGGCATTGTGGACACCACCTCCAAAGTGAGTCAAATGGGATTGGTAGCTGTTTTAATGTTTGCCGCTCTCATATCGGTTAACTTAGGCGTTGTAAACCTTTTACCCATACCAGCACTCGATGGAGGACATATACTATTTCATCTCTATGAACTCCTCACCCAAAAACCTGCCAATGAGCAAATTATGTTCAAACTCACCATCTTAGGGTGGGGAATTTTACTGAGTTTAATGCTCTTAGGTTTATACAATGACATTAACAGATTAATAGGATAAGCAAAAATGGAGAATAAAAAATGAAAGAACAATTTAGAAAAAACTTAGATGAAGTAATTTGGAACATTGAACAAGCACGTATTACCATTACTGAACACCATATTGTAAAGTTGGTTGCCGTGGGCAAATATTCTGATGAGCAGAGCATTAAAACACTCTATGAATTAGGGCAAAGAGCCTTTGGAGAGAACCAAGTACAACAACTCCAAACACGTATGCAAAACTTAGAAGAACTTCCTTTAGAATGGCATATGATGGGGCATCTTCAATCCAATAAAATTAACAAATTGATTGAAGCACGTCCAACGCTTTTTCAATCGCTAGACTCATTAAAATTGGCTGAAGCTCTCAATACAAAACTTTTGGAAAAAACCCAAAAGATGAGCTGTCTCTTACAGATTAATGCTGCCAATGAATCTACAAAATCAGGGGTTTCTAGTGAAGAGGCTTTTGATATTTATCAGAGAATCCAAGAGAGCTGTCCACAGCTTAAACTCAAAGGGGTCATGAGCATAGGGGCACATGTAACAGATGAGAAGATAATTCAAAAGAGTTTTGAAGCCACCCATAAGATTTATGATGCACTCAAAAAAGAGGGAGCAAGTATCTGCTCTATGGGGATGAGTAGTGACTATGAGTTGGCGATTAAGTGTGGTTCAAACTTAGTACGTATTGGTTCAAAACTATTTAAATAGAGATAAAAACAAAAAACAAAGGTTAAAAATGAGACAACTGGTACACTACTACTATCATCAAGAGCGATTGGTAGCGTGGATAAAAGAACATGAAATTATCTCTACAGATAAACTACTCATAGAGGTCAACTTTCCAGACAGTGATGTAGAAAAACTCCAAATACTACTTAAATCACTTTCACAACTACTACCCAAGGCAACCATTGTGGGGATGCAAAGCTTCACCTCCTTTGTCAATCATAAAGTAACAGACATTAACCCTCAACCTGTTATTTCGATTATGGAGTTTGAAAGTTCAAGCATATCCGTTGAGATTATTGACTTTAAAAAAAAGAGACAAAGAGATTGGAACAGTGATACACTCTTACTAGAGAAACATATAGAGTCAAAT
>JALSHP010000377.1 GCA_026982175.1 Campylobacteraceae bacterium | reverse complement strand
TACAGCTACTTCAACTTCAGTACCTTCCCAGATACCATGTTTTGTACAGTAACCATGAGCAGTTAATTTAAGTTTTTTACCTGTTGGAATAATGGTAAATGTAGTAGTGTTGTGTGCTTTTGTATTTCCAAGAGTTCCTGGAACATAAGAAGCTTTTGCCAATTGAGTGTCACCATTGAAAAGTGTTACTGACTCAATGAAGTGGTCAAAATCATCTGGGTGAGTGTATTCGTTACCCATTTTAACTGTTACTTCAAACGGCTCACCAGCTTTAGCTTCACTTGCACAGTGAATAAATGGTGAATGTCTGTCAATAAGGTCTTTTTTCGCTTCTCTATCTACTTCTGAGATGTCTACGTATTTGTTGATTTTTGGCATATTTTTAATCCTTTAGATAAATTTATTCCGTACTATATCCAAAATATTTTAAATGAGAGTAAAATTCTCCTAATTAAGTTTTTCTTTTAATGTTCTTGCCCATTTTTTAATCATTTTTTTCTCATCTTTACTAAGTTTTGCTTCTTCATGAGCATAAAGATAGGAGTTCAGAGGCATACGAATGACAATGGCTTTGGGAATTTTTTGAGCTATTTTTAAACGTTTTTCTTTAGTGTAACTGTTCCATTTGGAAAAGTTAACAATCTCTCGAGCATTTTTAACATGCAGTTGCGTGTACCATGAGACAGGTGCTACATTGTAGTACCAAGGGGCTTTGACTTGTGAAGAGTGACAATCATAACACGAACGTTTTAAGATGCTTAAAACCTCTTTAGGTGCTTCTAAGGCTTCACGCTCTTTTATGGGAAGTGTGGCTTTCACATCGAGTGAAAAAGCTTGTATGGCGATGAGTAAAACAAGTAGCCAAAACCAAAAACTTTTGAACATTATTTTCCTTTGGGAAGTAGATTAAAAAATTTTCTAGCAAAATAGAAGAGTCCAAAAAAACTCATGGCATAGAGCCAACTATTTGAAATATTTTTCAGTAATGTATTAAAAAGAGAATTAAAGTTTCCCTTATAGGCAGTTTTTACGAAATTGGCATTAAATCCAACTCTTTTCATAAACTTATTTTCGCCTAGTTTTTTAATGCCTTTTAAGCCATTTGTACCATAGGTTGAGGCATAGAGAAAATTTTTATTGGTGATATTGGGGAGTTTGTTAAGGTATTTAAGGGCTTGATTATTGGTGATTTTTAGGAGTACGCCACTCTTTTTTCCAAAACGTGTGGCAAAGCCATTGAGCTTGGTAAGCTCTTTTATATTTCGACTCTGTTTCAGCAGTTTCAAGGTTTGATTGAGTCCTACCTTATGGTAGAGTTGATAGATAGGTTCTAAGAGTCTTTCTAATGGTTTGAATGATTGGGTCTTTTTAAATTGTTTAATCTCTTGAATTAGTTTTGACTCTAGCCATAGGGGTAGTTTTTTGGCTCTTTTAGCATACTTTAACATGAAGATAGACTCTTTTATGGAAACAGTTTTTCCTTTGCTTTTAAGTGTTGTTGCCGTAGCAAGGAGTCCAAGAGAGGAGAGTGAGAGCATGAGCTTATCGACTTTTTCATCGTTTGCATAGTGCAGACCCTCTATGGCTAAATCTCTAATATCACCAATGACTAAAAAGTCAGAAGCAAAAGCAGATGTTTGTCCAAAAAATTCGTCACTCTTTCCCTTTACAACTCCCTCTAAGAGCTTCTCTGTCTTATAAGAGAGTGAAGCCCGTTTCTCTTTAATACTCGTGAGTAAGGCAATGGCTTTAGGATTTTTTTTGACATAATCATACGCCATAAAATAGGAGAGATACTCCTCTGCTTCAACATATTTTTCTAATGCAATAAGTTTTTGCGTATGAGGAATAGGGTCAATTTGTACTAAGGTGCTGACATCAAAAGTATGCCGTTCATCTAAGATAAAGAGCGAACCCCCAAGAAGCATAAAAATGATTAAGGGGGTAAAAAGTCTAAACATTAGATAAAGATTGAGTCTAAAATCGTATTGACATAGGCATTGGCTTTAAATTGGATGAGGTCTTCAGGTTGTTCTCCTGTTCCAATAAAGTAGATGGGCATTTTTAACTCATGGGCAATGGAGAGAACAGAACCCCCTTTTGCCGTACCATCAAGTTTGGTGATGATAATGCCATCAATGCCTATGAGTTCATTGAATACTTTGGCTTGGTTAATACTCGATGAGCCTTGTGTTCCATCGAGTATGAGCATCTTTCTGTGGGGTGCGTTTGGCATCGCTTTGTCAGCAATACGAACCATCTTTTTAAGCTCTTCACCCAAATTGGTTTGGGTATGAAGTCGTCCTGCTGTGTCAAGCAGTACACGGTCAGCATTTTTTGCTTTGGCAGAGGCGATGGTATCAAAAACAACAGCTGATGGGTCATGCCCTTGTTGTGTGGCAATAATAGGCACATCTAATTTTTTAGCCCAACGGCTAAGTTGCTCAATGGCAGCTGCTCTAAAAGTGTCGGCTGCACCCAAAACAACACTCTCTCCTTTTGTTTGATGATGGTGGGCGAGTTTGGCAATGGTGGTCGTTTTTCCTGCACCATTTACCCCAATAATCATCTCTACAAAGGGCTTGTCTGTAATATTTTCTTTCCAATCAGCATCATATTGGAAGACAGATATTAGCGTGTTAAATGCTTGAATTCGCTCAATTTTAGCAGGGAGTTCTTCTAAGAATTTTTCGACTAATTCATAGTTTACATCGGCTTCAAGTAAAATATCTTCAAACTCCTCTTTGGTAATTTTCTTTTTTTTCTGTGGAGCCACATCGGCAATGGCTTCATCGGTTCGTTTAAAAACTTTTTTTAATATGTTAAACATTTTGACCTTATCTTTTTATTTTTTTAAGCAGTTGTTTTATGTCACTCTCTATCATCTCTTCAGGAACCATACCCTCGTAGTGTGTAAAGTATTTTCCTTTAAGAAAAACAACGGTTATGGGCATGGGAAAATCTTCTGATAGACCCAATTTAGGCATGAGCATGTTGGTGAATTTTAAATTTTCATCTCCTGAAACAGAGAGGTAATGGCGTATCTTTTCAGTGATAGTGAATTTTTCTAATTTTTCTAAAGATATATCATCATGTACGAGCAGAGAGATGACAAAGATATTCTCTTTAAATTTATGTTGTAGTTTTGAAAGATGAGGTATTTGTCCTCGACAAGGGGGACACCATGTAGCCATAATGTTAACAATAACAATGGGCTGCTCTATATTTTTAAAATTATAAATATTATCTTTAATTTCTAATTTATTCTCTTCAGTTTTTAAATTTTTAAAGGTAAATTTATATTCACGGGGAACGGCTTTTTTTACTACTTTTTTCTCTATAGGTTTTGTGACTACTTTATTGACTACATTAGATGTTGGCATCTCTTCTTGAATAACAATGGTGGGTTTTTGAGTAAAAGTATCATCGCCACATCCGAAGAGTAGTAACATTAAAAATAGTGGTAAGTATGAGAAGTTTAAGTTCTGTTTCATCTAATATAAAGTCTTCTTGTAGTAGATTTTAGTGATTATATCAAAAAAAGATGAAGTGTGCAATAAAGATGAATAAAAAAACGTTTAGAAAAACCTGTATTGAAAAAGCAAAAAAGAGTAGAGGCGTTAATGCTTTTGGTATTGATAAAAAAATCAATAATTTACTCTATTATGCAATAAAAAAGCAAAAAGCCAAGCTTATTATGTTATATATTCCTTTAAAAATAGAAGTTAATATTGGTAGTTTAATTTTAAGGCTTAGACGAGAGAAAAAAATGCTTCTCGTTCCATTTATGGAGGGTGAAAGCTTCAGCTTGGTAAAATATAGATTACCGTTAGAGACAAAAAGATTTGGTGTAAAAGAACCTAAAAACAGAAACAAATATCAGCATAAGATAGACTTATCTATTGTCCCCATAATTGGAACCGATGAGACCTTAAGAAGAGTAGGCTTTGGGAAAGGCTTCTACGATAGATTTTTTGAAAAAAACCATAAAAAAATTTCTAAAATTCTTTTTGTAAGTAGAGAAAGTTGTGTGGCATCTGAAATTATTACAGATGCTCATGATGTTAAGGGATGTTGTTATTTAAACAGAGAATCAAAGCAATATACTTTGAGAAAGAGACAAATTAAATGACAGAAAATATATTATTATCGTTATTTTTCATGATGCTTGGTATTGCTACAACATACCTAATCATGGGACGTATGCATAAAAAACAGTTTAACTATTTGGAGAGTGAAGCCAAAGCCAAAGCCAAAGCGATTGAGTATGAAGCAGAGCATCTGTTAGATGAAGCTAAAGTAAAGATTCAACAAGGTGAGGTTTTATTAGAGAAGAAGTTTCAGAAAAAAGAGTTAGACATTGTCAAGCAGGAGACTGAATTGGCACTGGAGTTAAAATCTTTAGAGAAAAAAGAGCGTACGCTTTTTAAATCTAAAGAGAATATTCGTAAGCAAGAGAAATCATTAAAAGCTTTAGAAAAGAAGCAAGAAGATGAGATAGCAAAGACGATTGAAACACTTGAAAAATCAGCTTCTATGACGAAAGATGAAGCCAAAAAATATTTACTTGAAGAGATTAAGAATGAATCTAAGTTAAACTTTGCTTTAACGGTTAAGAAATATGAGAAAGAGGCGGAAGAAGAGGCTCAAAAGAGAGCCAATTATATTCTCTCTCAAGCCGTAACGCGTTATGCAGGTGAGTTTGCGAGTGACCGTCTTATGAATACCATTAATCTACCCTCCGATGCACATAAAGGTAGAATTATTGGTAAAGAGGGGCGTAATATTAAAAGTTTAGAACAACTTTTAGGCGTTGATATTATTATTGATGAGACTCCTGGTGTAATTCTTGTTTCTAATTTTAATCTTTACAGGAGAGCCATTGCCACCAAAACCATTGAACTTTTGGTTGATGATGGACGAATACATCCTGGTCGAATAGAAGATATTCATGAAAAAGTTAAAGCTGAATTTGAAGAAAAAATTTTAGAAGAGGGTGAAACTATTGTACTAGAGTTGGGCTTGTATCCAATGGATGCAGAGTTAATGCGTCTCATTGGTCGACTTCGATACCGTGCAAGTTATGGTCAAAATGCATTAGCTCATACTTTAGAAGTAGCAAAGTTAGCTGCGGTTATGGCTGTTGAGATGGGTGGTGATGAGAAGTTGGCATTAAGAGCAGGATTGCTTCATGACATTGGTAAAGCGTTAACCCAAGAGCATGGTGGGAATCATGTTGATTTAGGGGTTGAAGTTTGTCGACGGCATGGTGAACACCCAACTGTTATTAATGCCATCTATGCCCACCATGGACATGAAGAGCCAGATGGGGTAGAGTCAGCAGCGGTATGTGCAGCCGATGTACTCTCTGCTTCAAGACCAGGTGCTAGACGTGAAGTGTTGGAGAGTTTTATTAAACGGGTTAAAGAGATAGAAGAGATAGCACTAGACAAAGAGGGTGTGCTAGATGCCTATGCCATTAATGCAGGACGAGAGATACGTGTTTTTGTGGATGCAGGAAAACTAGATGATGCGTCTGTCTATTTGTTATCTAAAGAGATTGCCAAAGAGATAGAAAATAAGGTACAATACCCTGGCGAAATCAAAGTCAATGTGATTCGCGAAAAACGTGAAATTCAATATGCAAGATAAAGGATATAGATGAAAAAATTAATTGGAAGTGCTACGATTGCACTCTTTATGTTATTAACAGGTTGTAATGCAAAAGATAGTAATACTACTGCGGTAAAGTCAGAGGTGAAAACAGAGGATAAAAAGTCACAAGATACCATTGTGGTTCTAGAGACCAATCAAGGAACAATTGAAATTAAAATGTTTCCAGAGGTTGCTCCATTGGCCGTTGAGAACTTTGTAACCCATGCTAAAGATGGTTACTATGATGGTTTAATTTTTCACCGTGTGATTAAAGATTTCATGATTCAAGGGGGCGACCCAACTGGAACAGGTAGAGGTGGTGAGTCTATTTGGAAAAAAGAGTTTGTGAATGAACATAAGCCTAATGTTGTATTTGACAGACCATTTTTGTTAGCCATGGCAAATCATGGACCTAATACCAATGGCAGTCAATTTTTTATTACAACTAAAGCAACACCTTTTTTAAATGGTGGTTACACTATTTTTGGTGAAGTGCTTTCAGGACAAGAAGTAGTTACTAAAATTGAAAACACTAAAACGGCTAGAGCAGACAGACCTGTTGAAAAACAAGTGATGAAAAAGGTTTTTGTTAAAAAATAATGAATCTCGATACCATACGCGAAGAGCGTTTAAAATGCCTTAATTGGAAAAATATAAAACCTTATTGGGAGGCGATTCAAGCCCTCCCAAAGTCTCATAATATTACAATAAAACTTAATGACACGGTAGAGATAATTGCTGATGGCTTTTCTAAAGAAGAGGAAGCATTTATCTATGATACCGCTAAGCTCATGCACCCTTGGCGAAAAGGACCTTTTCAAGTCTCCGAAACATTTATTGATAGTGAATGGCAAAGTAACTTAAAATATAATCTCTTACGTCCACACTTTAATTTAAAAGATAAGATAGTAGGGGACATAGGGTGTAATAATGGCTATTATCTCTTTAGAATGATGGAAGATGAACCCAAACGTCTAATTGGCTTTGACCCCTCTGCCATTACTTATTGTCAATTTAAATTCTTGGATCATTTTATACAGAGTGGGATTAGCTATGAACTTTTAGGCATAGAGCATGTAGAGTTTTATGAGCATAAATTTGATGTTTTGTTCTGTTTGGGTGTTCTCTATCATCGTTCTGACCCCATTGGCATGTTAAAGTCTCTCTTTAAAGGATTGAATGTAGGGGGAGAGCTTATTTTAGACACTTTTATGATAGATGGTGAAGAAGATATCTGTTTAACACCTAGAGAGCGTTACTCTAAAATGGGTAATATCTATTTCATCCCTACAGTGTCTGCTTTAAAAAATTGGTGCTATAGAGCAGGGTTTGAAGAAATTGAACTACTTGATATGGTTAAAACAGAACATAATGAGCAACGAAAAACAGAATGGATTAATTCTCAATCTTTAGATGACTTTTTAGATAAAGAGGATCAAAATAAAACAGTTGAGGGTTATCCTGCTCCAAAAAGAGTCTATATTAAGGCAAAAAGATTAAAAAAGTAGCCTAAATAGAAAAAAAATATCAAAAGTCTCAAAAATAAGGTATAATTAAAGATATATAAGTAGTTTCCTTAAAAATTACTAAACTTATAAAATAATATTATTTTTAGGATAGAGATGAGAATATTAACCATTGGGTTTGATGATGAATTTGTAAAAGATTTAGAAGTTGAACTTGAAAAGTATTTTATCTGTATTGTGGATGTTGCACGCGATTTGTATGATGCCACAAACTTTACAGATTTTCGCCATTATGAGCTAATTATTGTTGTGGATGAAGGGGAAAGATATACCTTAGAAAAATATAGCAATGAGGTAAAAAAGAAAAAAAGAGAGACAAAGATTATTGTCTTAACTGCTAATGAAAAAAATCAAATTCCTCTTTTCCATTTAGGGATTGATGATGTTATGATCAATTTTATTAAGTCACCAGAGGTTATTGCTGCACGGGTACTATCTAATATGAGAAAACTTTTTGGAACGACCATTGATGTAGGGAAGTTGGTCATTGATATTGTGAATAAAAAAATAGAATATGATGATAAAATTGTCTCTTTAAATGGTAAAACATTTGATATTTTAGCCTATTTAGCACTAAGAGAAGACCGAGTGTTTTCTAAAGATGAAATCATTAACGCTTTATGGGAAGAGCCAGAGTATGTTTCAGACAATACAGTGGAAGTAGCGATTAATCAGATTAGAAAACGTCTAAAGAGTATTTTAGGTTTTCAGGTTATTCATACAGTAAGAAGACGTGGCTATAAATTTTCTTATGAAAAGTAGGGTGTCATTTTAATGCACCGTTAAATTTTAATACCATTTAGTGGT
>JALSHP010000376.1 GCA_026982175.1 Campylobacteraceae bacterium | reverse complement strand
CTTAACCAAACCTGCTAACTGCATTAAAACCTACGAGATTTGGGTAAGAGGGCATGTCACACAAACCCATATTGACCTAGCAAAACAAGGGGTAAAAAACAAAGACGATATTCTCAAAGCCCTAGAGGTGAAAAAAATCAGTAAAGGTGGAGCAAAAACTAAACTAAGGGTCAAGATTGACGAAGGGAAAAATCGACACATCCGTCGGCTTTTTGGAACGCTTAGTGACCCTAAGTTTGGCACATCTTTAAAAGTTTTAGATTTAAAACGCGTAAGCATCGGTAGCTTTGAGCTTGACCTTGAACTAGGAAAATGGCGTTATCTTACACTTGATGAAGAGAAACGTTTGATGGGGAATTTGAAGAACTAATAACCTGAGTTCGACGGAATACCATAGTCACAAAAGTCTAAAAATAGGTAAGATTTTCAAAATTAAATTTGTAGGACTAGCCGTAGCTAATTCAAGAATTTTATTTAGGAAAGATTGCCTATTTTTAGGCTTCCCTTCGGGTTTTATGAGGTTTCCCATATGCTTAGACACATTTTTTTAAATTAACCAGTTAGTCCTGCAAAAATGTGACATTGCCTATGAAAAACCTCGTAAAATTGTGACTATGATATTCCGTCGAACTCAGGTTAATAATAATCCACTAAAAAACCCTCTCAAACTCCCGAAGCTTTTTAACTACTTCTTTATAGTTCGGTAAAAATTCCTCAACCAATGCCCAAAAGTTTGTAGAGTGATTTTTTTCTTGTATGTGAGCCAATTCATGTACCACCACATACTCAATAATGTGCAAGGGCAACTTCATAAGATAGTAGCTAAAAGAGAGACTATTTTGAGAGCTACAGCTTCCCCATTGTCGTGTGGTTTTTCTAAAAGCTATGCCTTTAGGGTACAGTTTCATCTTCTTTACCCAATCTTCAACCAAAGGAGTAATATGCATTACGGCTTCTTTTTTATAAAAATCGTTAAAGAGTTCTTGCAAAGTTATTTGGCTGGTGTTATGAGGCATTTTAATTAAAAACTTCTTCTCACAAAGTTCTAAAGTCACATCATGCCTTTGCATTTCCACACACTCCAATATAAATGCTTCACCTTTAAAATAGACCTCATTACCTGTGATAAAAAGCCGTTTTTTCTCTTGTGCTTCTTGATTTTTAAGGTGTTTACTCAACCAATCTGATTTGGACAATACAAAAGCTTCAATGTCAGCCAAAGGCATTCGTTTGTTTGCCGACACCACCACACCCTTTGGCGTGATGCGTAAATTGATGTTTTTTAGTTTTGGTTTTCGTAGTATTTCTAGGGAAATTTTTTGGTTATTTTTTAGTTTGAATTGCATAAACTATAAACCACTCATAACAAAGTCACAGCGACTAATTTATAGACTTGATGGAGACTTTTTTAAAATAGAAATAGATGCCAACAGAGAGCAGTATCATCACCAAACTTTGGATTTGCCCCATGGTTATCCAGCCACCATAATAGCCCAATTGTACATCGGCCTCACGCCAAAACTCTACTGTAAATCTTGCCACACCATACAGCACTCCGTAAACCCCTACTAATGCACCATCAAAAGTTCTTCTTTTTCTAATAGCATAGATAATAATGGCAATTAGAATTCCTTCTAAAAACCCCTCATAGAGTTGAGAAGGATGGCGTAAAACACCGTCCACATAAATGCCCCAAGGAACATCGGTAGCACGACCTACTAACTCTTGATTTAAAAAGTTTCCTATGCGTCCAAAAACAAAGCCCACAGGGACAGCTAAGGCGACAACATCTAAGATTTTATAAATCTGTCCAGGGTTTCTTCTTGCAAACAGGTAAGAGCCAATAGCCGCCCCTACTACTGCTCCATGATAACTCATGCCACGTATGCCGACAAACTCACCATTAGAAAAGGGGTTAAATATCTGCCATGGTTGCGTTAGATAGTACATGGTATTGGGGTCATAAAAGAGAATATACCACACCCTAGCCCCCACAATAATCCCCACTTCTATCCAAATAAAATAAGCATCAATGGTCTCTTCACTAATGGGCATCTTGTCTCTTTTAATAATCCACTTAGCAAACCATAATGCCACCAAGAGTGCTGAAATGTACATAATACCATACCAATGAACCGAGATAAACCCCAAGTCCAGTGCCACAGGATTAAAGTGTTCATAGATATGATTCCAATATTCCATATAAATCCCCATATAAATAGATAAGATAAAATAATTATATCATTTATATTATGATAGACCATTAACTATTGGTTAATTATTCGTTGGTTGATGATTAATTCTATTAGATTATAATTTTACTAAGACAAGCAGATGTCTCAACATTGTTCACAAGTTATTAAGTATGTAATTGAAACTCCTTTGAAATATACTCCCTTGATAGAACATATTTAGACCTCCTTTGTAATAGTTCTTGTAAGCAATGATAAAAGCTTCTGTTTGTTCTTATTTTTTATCCTTCCCATGATATGATTACCCTAAACAGCATTTAACCTTAATAAGGATTTATTATTATAAAAATTTTAATGATTGAAGATGACTATGAAATCGCCGAAATTCTCACCCAATATCTTAATAAGTTTGACATTCAAGTCACCTCTGTTGAAGAGCCTTACATTGGGCTTTCTCATCTAACCCAAGAGGATTTTGATCTGCTTATTTTAGATTTAACACTGCCTGGCATTGATGGGCTAGAGGTCATTCCTAAAATTCGTAAAACCTCCAATATCCCCATCATTGTCTCCTCTGCACGGGATGACATTACCGACAAAGTCATTGCACTAGAGAGAGGGGCTGATGACTATATGCCAAAACCTTATGACCCAAGGGAGTTGGTTACACGTATCAAAACCATTTTACGACGTACCCAAAAAATGCTCCAAGCCAATAATAGTCACCAACTCTTTCAGTTAAATGTAGAAGCCCGTTCGATTATTTTTAAAAATATTATGCTAGATTTAACCGCCGCGGAGTTTGAAGTGCTTAGCATACTGATTCAACATGCTGACTCTGCCATTTCACGTGAACAACTGCTCTATGATGCCGAACATATAGATGACAACTCTTCCATTAAGAATATTGATGTTATTATCTCACGTATTCGCCATAAACTCTCTTTAATTGACCCTGTTAACACCTATATTAAGCCTGTACGAGGCATAGGGTATCTGTTAACCGAGAAAGTTTAATGCGAAATATTTCAGTCTCTGCCTTTATTAATACCCTCTTTACCCTTGTTTTTGTATTGATTATTTCAGCACTTTTACTCTTTATCTCATGGGATAAAGAGTACCAAAGAGTAGAACAACTCAATCGCTATAAACTCATTGCCAATCTACTCCTCTCAACAGCAAAACTAAAATTGACTAAAGAGAAAGAGAAAGAGTTCTACAAAGACTTTGAGATTCGCCCCGTCTCACGTGATGAGAGTAAACTCCTACTTTTAACCTCTCCTCAAAGCATTGTCGAGAACCAATCAGTCTATGGTCGAATGAAAGTCTTTAAGATTGGAAAAAACCAATATATCTATCTCCAACGCTTTGGCTACAGTCTCATGCTTCAAGATAAGAAATCACATACCACCAGATTAACCCTTACTCTAGTCATCGCTTCTGTTATTATTCTCTTATTTATTTTACTCTACATTGGTATTATGAAAAAGCTTTCCCCTTTAAAAAAGCTACACAAACAGATAGAAGAGTTCTCCCAAGGGAACATGAGCATCAAAATCAACCAACGCTCCACCGATGAGATTGGAAAAATTGCCAAGAGTTTTGATGATGCTCTCCACTATATTCGCAGTCTTTTAGAGTCTAAAAATCTCTTTATGAGAAACATGATGCATGAACTCAAAACACCCATTACAAGAGGAAGAATTGCCGTTGAAATGGTTGAAGATGGTGCATCTAAAGAGATGCTTATTCGTGCTTTTGAACGAATGAATGAGCTTATAAGTGAGTTAGCCCATGTTGAGCGGTTAACGACACAAGGGTTTCAACCGCATATCAGCGTGGAAAATATTGACACCATTATTAATAATGCCATTAAGCTACTACTCTGCGACAAAGAGAGTATTGGTATTCATACAGAGCATGAAAAACTAAAAACAGATGTAAAACTCTTAACCCTTGCCATTAAAAATCTATTGGACAATGCTTTAAAATATTCCGATGATAACCATGCAACAATTAGCACCAACACAAACAGCATACAAGTACGTTCCAAAGGTCAAAGCTTAGAACATCCCCTCTCCTACTACCTAGAGCCATTTACCCAAGAGGAGAAACGCAATGCAGGTTTTGGATTGGGGCTTTATATTGTCCACAATATTGCGACACGATTAAATTACAGTTTAAACTACTACCATAAAGATGGTCACAATATTTTTGAATTAACGCTAAAGAATTGAAGTAGCGTAACCATTAACCCGATTTGTCCAACCATTCATCCATCTTCTTTCATTCTTTGCAGGAGGTGAATTTCTTACTCTACGCTCCAAAATCTCTTTGGCTGAACGTGAAAATTCCATTAAGGCAAATGGTCCTTTTTGCACAGGTTTCATATTTTGTAAAACTTGAAGTAGCCCCCACCCTTGATTGTTATATTTCTCGGTTGATTTAATCCCTTTTCCTTTAAAATTGATATAATCAATCAATGGATACCATCCACCTTTAGTCTCTGCTAAAGCATTATAGTTATTGACAATATGGTCTCGATATTGTGGGGCAACATGTTTAACAATTTCAGGAATAGACGCTGTTAATCTGTCAAAGAAAAATTCTGTTTGTAAGGCTTTGGTATTTAAAAGTAGGGTTTCTAACTGTTGAAATTCTCTGTCCCCACGTGAACCCTCAAACGTTGCTCTGTCACGCCAAGGTGCACCTGTTTTTCTAGCATATTGTAACCAAGTAGGAATCTCAACATTATGTGCCATATAGTAGTCAATCATCGCAGGGAAAGTTTCATCAAACACTTTTGGTTGCCCTTGTGGATACCAAATAAAATGCCCAATACCTATTGAGGGGAATGTCTCATTTTTAGACCAAAACATCAAATTCTTAGGGTTACCCGAAGTCTCATTTTGATAAATCTTTTCAGATATTACATTCAGTTCATATTGTGAAAGCTTGGGTCTGGTTACATCACTAGGATAGACAATTGCCGCTCCACCACTTGCTGCTGTTGGCTGTTTTGCACAGGATGTTAACAATAAAGAGGCAAGTGCTACACTTAACCATAGTTTTTTTTGAATCATTTATTCTCCTAAAATATTAAAATAGTTATTACTCTTTTAAGTATAGGCGAAAAAAGCTAATATATTTGTTAATCTTTTAGATTAATATTTTAATCACAATAACGCTTTAATAAATCTTGATATGATTCAATACGTCGGTCACGAAGAAAAGGCCAAATGTCTCGTACCTCTTTAGTTCTTTTTCTATCTAGTGTAGCATACAAAATGGTCTCTTTTTTACCTGCATGAGCAATCATCTCACCTTGTGCATCACAAACAAAAGAGTTTCCCCAGAAACGTATTCCATCTAGTACACCCGAACTATCTTTCTCAAAACCCACACGGTTACAGCTGAGCACAGGAATACCATTGGCAATGGCGTGAGAACGCTGAATGGTTATCCAAGCATCGAGTTGACGTTTTTTCTCTTTTTTAGAATCTTCATCAAACCAACCAATTGCGGTAGGATAGATGAGTATTTCAGCCCCCCTAAGTGTCATGAGCCGTGCCGCTTCAGGGTACCATTGGTCCCAACAAATCAACACTCCTAACTTTCCCACCGAAGTTTCAATGGGTTCAAACCCTAAATCTCCAGGGCTAAAGTAAAACTTCTCATAAAATCCAGGGTCATCAGGTATGTGCATTTTCCTATATTTCCCTGCAACTGTTCCATCTGTTTCAAATACTACTGCCGTGTTATGGTATAACCCTGCGGCTCTTCTCTCAAAAAGTGAAGTGACTAACACAATAGCATTTTCTTGTGCAACTTCTCCCCAAAATACTATATCTTTCTCCCAAGAAGAAGCATAATCAAAGAACTTAACATCTTCACTCTGACAAAAATACTCATTTTGATGTAACTCTTGTAAAACAATTAACTTAGCCCCTGCTTTAGCAGCAATGCTTATATCTTTTACCGTTTTTTTTACTGTTCTTTTTTTACTCGAAGCATATCGCTTTTGAATTAATGCTATTTTCATCATACTACTTTGTACTATTTTTTTGAAACGATTCTAACATAAAAGCTTAAAGAATATATAACAAGAGATATATTATTTTTTTTTAATCTTATTTGTTAAATATTGTTTTAAGTTATTTATTGTTATACTTCACCTATCAGCAGTAAGGGGCGATGATGTACAGTTTTAATTTCAAAAAAAGATTTTATGTTTTATTTTTAGTCAGTTTTCTACTCAATGCTTGTGGAACAAACATCACAAATAGTTCTTCTATAGAGAGAGAGACCAATAGTACTTTTGCTAAGCTCTCTCCAAAAGAGAAACAAACATTAAAGGCATTAAACCTTAACCAACAGAGACTTTTAGATGCCATAAATAAAGAGC
This sequence comes from Campylobacteraceae bacterium, assembly GCA_026982175.1. Classification (GTDB taxonomy): domain Bacteria; phylum Campylobacterota; class Campylobacteria; order Campylobacterales; family Sulfurovaceae; genus UBA1140. The sequence continues at coordinate 1,426 of JALSHP010000376.1, read as the reverse complement.
GAAGTGAAGGGCATACCTGTGGAGAGAAAGGCTACTTCCCACCTGTACCTGAATTAACATGGAATGCTCATCTCCAAGTCGCTGCCCATGAACATGTTTATGACTTAGCCTATAGTGACACATTCTCTCATAATGGCTCAGGAACAGAGTATGATATTACAGGAAATGGAAAGCCAAGTAAATTTTATGAACGTATTGTCGCCAATGGTTACACACGATACTACTCCGTAGGAGAAAATATTGCAGGAGGACAACGTACCATAGAAGAGGTGATGAAAGCATGGATGAAAAGTCCTGGACACTGTGTTAATATCATGAAAAATACCTATACCCAAGTAGGTGTTGCTATTGTCATTAAAGATGATAGTACCTACCAAGTCTATTGGGGGCAAAATTTTGGGAGTAAAAGGATATAATAACTTTAATACTATTAAATAGTATTGCCCAGCACCTTAACCATAAGGGGTTTACTTTAACAATTATGATATGGAAATTAACGCATAACTTTCATATTTAAGGTGTTGGGCCGTGCCATTTAATTATTTTAACTTAAAAGGGAATCTGCATTGTAGAGCAGTGCAAAGAACCACCCTCTTCAATCAAGCGACTACACTCTACAGGAATTATCTCTCTATCTACAAAAAAATCTTTAAATATTTTATGGGCTACCTTATCTTCTTCTACACCATAAGTCGGGTAAATCAATGCTCCATTTGTAATTAAAAAATTAGCATAAGTAGCAGGAAGCCGATGATTATCTACATTATATTTAGCCGAGGGCAAAGGTAGAGGCAGTAAATTATAAAATTTTCCCTCACTATCTTTAAACTTTTTTAACTCCTCTTCCATCTTTTTAAGTTCAAGATAGTGTTCATCTTCTACATTTAAACTTTGAACATACATAATCGTATCTTCACTCACAAAACGAGCTAAGGTATCAATGTGACTGTCCGTATCATCTCCAGCCAAATAACCATGTTCAAGCCACAAAACCCTTTTAGCTCCTAAATAGTCTTTTAATTTCTCTTCAAGCTCATCACGACTTAATCCACCATTACGATTGGCATTGCACAAACATCGAGTAGTGGTCATAATCGTCCCCAATCCATCAGACTCAATCGACCCACCCTCTAACACAAAATCTATGCTTTGCAGTGGTGTCACACCCATATAGCCTTTTTTATGCAACTTTTTATTAACTTCATTGTCTAACTCAAAAGCAAACTTCTCACCCCAAGCATTAAACTCAAAATCCAAAAGTTTCACCTCACCATTTTCTACCACCGAAACATAAGCATAATCCCGTATCCAAGTATCGTTGGTATCTATCTCAATAAAGCTCAAATTACGAGGAGAACAAAAAAGCCCACTAATCGCCTCTTTATCATCACAAACAATGTAAACAGGGGTAGTGTAAGCAATCGCT
>JALSHP010000375.1 GCA_026982175.1 Campylobacteraceae bacterium | reverse complement strand
GCCATGAACTTCTTTAATGGCATAAGCGATTTAGACAATTTAACATTAACCGTTGAAAGAAATGGAATAAGCGAGGATTTAGAATATGAAATTCAGTAAAATAGCATTGGGAACACTCCTAGTATTAAGTACACAAGCTCAAGCTCAAAAAGTAAATATTAATTTTTCAAACCTAAGTGTCAATGACTTTGTCAAAATGGTGGGTAAAATTACAGGTAAGAACATCTTGATTGATGGTGAGATTAAAGGCAAAATTAACTTTGTCGCCAATAAAGAAGGCGTAGAAAAAGATGAACTTATTCCTCTACTCAATGCCATTTTAGAGACTAAAAAAATGACTTTAGTCAATAAAGGTTCTTACTACCAAGTGGTTAAATCTTTAACAGCAGCTGGACAAGGTCTACCTGTGAGTTCTAATATTAATACAGGTGGGAGAACCATGAAGACAGTGGTATTCCAACTCTCAAATGTCAATGCTGCCGTTATTCGTACTAAAATTAAGCCACTTCTTCATAAAAGTGCCAAAGTGGTCTCTTTTAAAAAGAATAACCTTTTATCAGTTACAGCTTACCCCTCTACCCTACGTTCAATTAAAGCACTTATTGACAAAATTGAGAATAAACAAACCAAAACAAGTAAAATAATTCGACTACAAAATGCCCGTGTTAAAGATATTTTTGCCAATATTCAAAGTATGTCAAAAGCACTTTTTCCACAAGATATTGTCTCTGAAAAAGTAGATGTCATGCAAGACATATCTGGAAACTCCATTATTTTAGTTGGTAACAGTAAAAATGTTAATCGTTTAGAACGCTATCTTTCTCAACTTGACCATGAGGGAGAGGGTGACATACAAAAGATGCACGTCATTACCCTCTCAAACTCCAATGTTGAGGAGATGGAGAAGATTTTAAGTAAAATTGTTCCGCAGATGACAGGTGCAAACTCTACACCTGGTGGAGTCGGTAAAGGGGGTAAACCGATTCAAAAAGCCGTTATCGCCTCTGATTTAGAGCGAAATGCACTCATTGTCTTAGCCAATGCTGAACAGTATCAAAATATTTTAGCCACCGTACAACAACTTGATGTTGAGAAGTCACAAGTCTATATTCAAGCTAAGATTGTTGAAGTGAATACTAACTTAGCTGAAAATATTGGCGTAAAATATGGACTTAATGGTGGAGCAATCACTTCCAATGGTCTCTTCTCTTTAGCGGCTAATGCAGGTGCTCCTGCACTGGCTCTATCTAGTAGTCTATTAGGCTTCTTAAATGGTAACCCTACAACAACGTATGATAGGAATGGAAATGCTATCACAAGTAATACCAGAGCTTTTGAATTTGGAAGTATTGATAAAGTATTTGCCTTAGGAGCACAACTAGACCTACTCAAACAAAATGGAGCTGCACAGATTTTATCAAGACCTTCTGTCTTATCAACCAATAATAAAGAGTCCGTTATCTATGTAGGACGAACCCAATCTATTTTAACCCAAGCACAACAGAGTACCCAAGGAGCTTCATCGGTTATTAACAACTATAGTAGAGAAGATATAGGGATTACCCTTAAAGTTAAACCTAGACTCTCTTCTAACAATAAAGTCTCATTAGAAATTGAAACCACCATTGAAGATATTTTACCAGGTTCAGGTTCATCAGCGGATAGACCAACCACGACCAAACGTTCGGTAAAGACCAATGCCATCATTAACCATGCTGAAACCATTATCTTAGGGGGACTCATTAAGAGTGCTGATGGTAACTCTGTCACCAAGATACCAATATTAGGCGATATTCCAATTTTGGGTAAACTCTTTACTTCAAAAGGAGATTCAAGCAGTAAAGTCAATGTTGTCATTTACATTACCCCTTATATTGTTCAAAAAAGTTCGGACTTAACCAGTTTACGTGTTTATTTATCAGAGCTAGAATCAATACAACAACAATACAACAAAATTTTACTCGCACAACTTGAAGAGCAAACTGGTGTCTCCTCAGAGCATAGACATGAAACATTTTCAGGTTCATCGAGTGAAAGCTCAACCCCATATAGCCGAAAAGTAGCACCACTTAAAGCTAAACCTGTTGTAACCCATACACGACAAACATTTGCAGCAGAACCACAAACGCCTGTTTATGTAGCAACTCCTACAGTAAACAGCAACATTCAAAACGATGGTTATGTACGTAGTGAATCTATTATGGATAGTTTTGACCAACCAAATTCGGTAGATTTAAATGCTATTAACACAGGTGTCGAGTACAATGAGGGTTCAACCTTTACCGATACAGATACCGATAGAAGTTTCTAAGATGTTGCGTTTACCTTTACTTGAAAATGTCAATTTAGAACCTCATTGGAATGAGGAGGTTGACAATAGACTTAGCCTCAAACATGCATTACTTTTTGCCAATATAGAAAATGAACCCTCTGCCGTTGTCAAAAAGTCTTCACTTGCTCAAGCCCTTAATCACTTTTCAAAACTCAATATTGACTACCCTATTGTTGAGTTAGATGAGGAGAGCTTTGAACGTCTAGCTGATAAATTTAGAGAAATTCAAACAGGTTCAGACTTTGAAAATGTCGATACAAGTTCAGATGATATTATTGAAGTAGAATCTGATTTATTAGATTTCATACGAAACTCACAAGATTTGCTCTCCAATGAAGAGTCTGCACCTGTGGTTAAATTGGTAAACTCTCTCTTTTTCCAAGCCATCAAAAAAGGGGCTTCAGATATTCACATTGAAACTCTAGAGAAAAAAGGTGAAGTACGTCTTAGAATTAACGGCGCATTAAAAAAGCACTTAGACATTGACAAAAACATTACAGGTTTAGTGATTTCACGGATTAAAGTCATCTCCAACTTAGATATTTCAGAAAAAAGAATTCCTCAAGATGGTCGTACCCAAGTAACCATTTCAGGAAATAGCCTAGACATTAGGGTCTCTGTGTTACCAACCTATCATGGAGAGCGAGTGGTTATGAGGCTTCTTATGACAAGTGAGAGTATTCCCACACTTCAAACACTCGGTTTTACCGAAGACATTACCAAAGATTTAAACCGACTCCTTACGCACCCTCATGGGATGATACTCGTTACGGGGCCCACAGGTTCAGGTAAATCAACCACGCTACATGCTTGTTTACAACACGTTGCCACCCCTGATAAAAACATTATTACCGTTGAAGACCCCGTGGAGTACAATGCTGAAAATGTCAACCAAATTCAAGTTAACTCCAAAGTAGGTCTCACCTTTGCCGCAGGTCTGCGTTCTATCTTAAGACAAGACCCTGACATCATTATGGTAGGGGAGATTCGTGATGCTGAAACGGCTGATATCTCTCTACGTTCAGCCCTTACAGGTCACCTCATGCTCTCTACCCTACATACCAATGATGCTACTTCTGCCATCTCAAGATTGATGGATATGGGGATTGAAGATTTTCTTCTAACCTCTACACTTCTTGGTGTTTTAGCCCAAAGACTTACTCGTAAACTCTGTGTTCATTGTAAAGTTGCTACCCCTTTAGCCCCTTCTGTTCTCAGTGAACTCTCTCTACCAGAGGGCATCTACTTTAAAGCCGAGGGGTGTACTGAGTGTGACTTTACAGGCTATAAAGGTCGACAAGCTGTAGGTGAACTATTTATCATGAATGACAGCGTTAAAGAGATGATGCAAAAAGGATTTAATGACCACCAAATTCGTGCTGAAGTAAAAAAACAAGGCATGAAAACCATTGCCGATAAACTTGCTGCCATGATGATAGCAGGAGAGACCTCTTATGAAGAGGCGATTCGTATCGGGATTATGGAAGATTAAGATGAAACAGAAACATTCAGCCTTTACCCTTGTAGAGGTTTTAATCTCCATTACACTCCTCACATTTGTACTCTTAGCCCTCTACAAAAGTACAGACCTTATGAGGGCTTCAAACCTACAACTCTTTAATCATCTACAAAACTCATCAACCCTTAGCAAAGGTACAAGCACTCTCTATAAAGATTTAATGTATGCAGACCATAACATTACCATTAATACCCGAGACACATTTCATCAACTCATTATTGAACATACTACCCATTCACTTTATGGTTTATCACAAGCGAAAGTAGTCTGGTTGGTCTATAAAAATGAAAATACGCTCTTGCGTATTGAGGGAGGAGAGTATCATATTCCCTTAAAAGATGAAGAGCGTGTGGAGATAGATGTCATTGCTAAAAACCTTGAACTCTTTAAAGTCTATAGAAGTAAGAAAAAAGATAAAATTTTAGCCATGATACAGATTCAAGGAAAATCTCCTCAACTCTTTATGTCTCAAAATCTTCCTGAAGCACCACCAAAAGATAAGAATGCTACAAATAATAGTACAAACAATGGAGCAAAGCTTCAAGCACAAGTACGATAAAATCACTATAAAAAGAAATAATTACTAACATTTAACATTATTTTAGCAATATTTTTAAACAATAAGCAATTTCTCCACTTTTTTAAGATAAAATAAATTTAATAAAAAATAATTAATAAAAATATTTAAGGTTTATATTATAATGAAAAAATTTATTTTATCCTATTGGTTAGGTATCCTGCTACTTTTTGCACTCTTCTATTGGGACTACTCTCCAATGAGTACAATCGTTAATGATTTTCAAAAAGATATTACCGCCCTTTTAACAGCTCAACTACTCCCTCTTGGGATGATGGAAGATTATCATATTTTCATCAATGAGCATTATTCATTAGTCATTGAAAAAGCCTGTAATGGCATGATTCCTTATCTCTTTTTCCTAGCCTCTATTCTTGCTTTTCCTGCAAGCATTATGCACAAAGTAAAATGGGCAATGATGGGCTACCTTTTCATCTCTGCCATTAATGTTTTTCGTATTTGGTTCGTAACACAATTTGTACTCCAATCACAAAACAACTTCTCATTAGCCCATGATTATCTGGGCAATGCCCTACTTATCGTAACAGGATTAATTCTCTTTATCTCTTTTATTAAAACCCGAAAAGAAGCAACAAGCACAGAAGCTTTACCCAACCATTCACACTATCCTCTAAACGCTCACTGACACAAAATCTGATATAATATCTTCATTAAATAAGAGGAGATATTATGACTGTCACCAAATATTCGGCAAGTGGTAATGACTTTGTGATTATCATTCGTAAAAAGAAAAAAGACCGTTCTAAATTGGCACAACGTCTCTGTCACAGACAAAATGGTGTGGGAGCAGATGGCTTAGTGGTTGTTATGCCCCATCAAGAGTATGACTTTGAATGGGATTTTTACAATGCAGATGGAAGTCGTGCAACCATGTGTGGCAATGCATCACGTGCCATTGCACACTTTGCCATGGAGAAAGGCATTTCAGCCGATGGAGAAGCAGAATTTCTCACAGGAGCAGGTCTTATTCGTGCCAATGTCAATGGGAACTATGTTACCACCGACATGACCAAACCAATCAGACTTAGCACCGAGATAGATGAAGAGGGTGAGCGTTGGTGGTTTATTGACACAGGTGTTCCTCATATTGTAGGAATTAGAGAGAGTATTGAAGAGTTTGACCTCGCCCAAGCCAAACGCCTAAGAGATAAATTTAATGCTAATGTCAACATCTGTAAAATTGAAGATGAAGAGACCATTCATGTCCGTACCTTTGAGCGTGGTGTGGAAGATGAAACCTTAGCTTGTGGTACGGGGATAGTCGCTTGTTTCATTCGTGCCAATGATGAAAACTTGGTGAATGATGATGTAAAAGTATTGCCCAAATCAGGTGAAGAACTCTATGTCTCATTTGAAGAAGATATCTATCGTTTCGCAGGAAGAGTCACCAAAACCTTTGTTGCCGAGACCTTAGATTAGTCAACACAATTTACCACAAATATTATGCTAATATCAGTTTTAAAAAAAAGGAACCCAATAATGAAAATTATCAAAAAAATCATCCCGCTTATTCTACTCTTAAGCTCCACGCTACTCATGGCAAAAACATTGGTAACCGTCAATGGACATCAAATTACCGATGCACTGCTATCACAAGGCTATGAGCAACTCGATGAGACACAAAAGAGTAATCTTATGGAGCAACTCATCAAAGAGGAGGTGCTTTATGCTGACCTACTCAAAACCCCTATTGTTAACAATCCTAAGTTTCAAGAAGCGTTTGAACAACAAAAAAATGTCGTAGAGCAACAGTATGGCAAAAGCTTAAATCCTGAACAATTAAGAAGCATTAAAGGGGCGATTGCCCTTGCACTCTATCAACAAGAGGAGTTTCAAAAAGCGACTGTTTCAGCACAAGAGATTAAAACCTTTTATGACAACAATATTGACAAATTCACCTTTCCAAACTCCATTGAGATTGCCAATATTATCTTTCAAGATGAAGCTACTGCTAAAAATGTTTTAGCCCAACTCAAACAATCAAGCAATTTAGATAAAGATTTTTTAGATGCTGCCCATGCTCAAAAACAGAGTGGGTACATGGGATGGTTTGGAAGAGACGCTATGCCAACCAATCTTTTTGACAGAATGTACAAATATAAAGTAAAGAGTTTAATCACCTCTCCTGAAAAAACCAAACATGGCTACAATGTGGTCTACCTACTGAACAAAAAGAGTGCAGGAACATTGAGTTTTAGTGATGCAAAACTCAAAATTGAACAGCTATTAAAACAGAAAAAAGTGATGGAAGCACTCAAAAATAAAGTAGATACACTCTATGGAAATGCCAAAATAGTTTACTAAAACCTAAAAGCCTAATTTTAGGCTTTTAGCTTCTTCTCTTTTCGATATTCCAAAAATGTCATAAGCAATATAATCGCTACCCCTAAGTCAATCATCACATCAGCATAGTTAAAAACAGCAAAATCAAAACCACAATGCCAAGCCACATAATCCACAACCCCTTCGTGAATAAAACGGTCATATAGATTACCAATCGCTCCACCCACAATTAGCCCAATGGCAAAAGCATACTGTTTTAAGTAACCCTCATAAAAGACATAGGCAATAATAGCTATGATTAATGTCAGTTGTACCCATTTTAAGTTATCACCTAAAAAAGCTAACATGGAAAAAGCCACACCTCGGTTGTAAAAGAGTTCTAAATTAATGCAAGAGCCTTTCCAAATAATGGCATGTTCTACACCTTGAACAGACTCCATAGCCCATGCTTTGATGCCTTGGTCAATAAAAAATGTTCCCACTGCCACAAAAAAGAAGATGAGTAAATTTCGGATCATTATGACAACTCCTTTTTAAAGAGAGCAACTGTTTTTTCCATCATTTTGTTTAAAGTGGCTTGATTTTTACCCTCTAACAAAATTCGCATGAGATTTTCTGTTCCAGAATAACGCACCAAATGACGCATTCCTGCTTTTTCGATTTCAGCAAAAAGCTCTTTAACCCCTGCTATCTCCTCTATGGGAACTTTTTTAGAGATATTAATATTGACCAACTCTTGAGGATACAAGGCAAACACGTCAAAAGCTTCACTTGCTGTTTTATTGGTTTCTAACATATACGCAAAAGCTTGTAAACCAGAGACCAAGCCATCGCCTGTTTTGGCAAAATCTGAAAAAATCACATGACCACTCTGCTCACCCCCAAAGTTTGAACCTACTTTCTTCATCACTTCTAGTACATGTTTGTCTCCCACATCGGAGCGTTCTAGTTTTAAGCCATTTGAAGCCAAATAGTCTTCTAAGCCTTGATTGCTCATAACTGTGGCTACTACTTTATCATTGGCTAATTTTTTCTCATTTTTAAGATGAATTGCCAATGCCCCAATGAGTTTGTCACCATCGACAATTTGACCTTTTTCATCCACCAGTACCAATCTATCAGCATCTCCATCTAAGGCTATTCCAATGTCAGCACGTGTTTCAATCACTCTTTTCACCAATGCTTCAGGGTGGGTTGCTCCACAGTTGGTGTTGATGTTGTAACCATTAGGCTCATTTGCCATGACAATTACTTCAGCTCCCAACTCACGTAAAACCGTAGGGGCAACAATGTAGGCTGCCCCATTGGAGCAATCAACCACAATTCGTTTACCATAAAGAG
>JALSHP010000374.1 GCA_026982175.1 Campylobacteraceae bacterium | reverse complement strand
TCGCATCCAAAATATCACTTCTCTAAAGATGGGCGATACTTTTACTTGTTCTTAACAGAAGAGGGTGCATTGGTTAAGGTTGATTTAACAGCGAAAAAAGTAGTTGAACGCTTAGAGATTGGAGGAGAATTGGCAATGGGTTCATTTGTAGAAAATAAGAGTGGACATAATTAAAGAGTTTAAAAAAATGGCAAAGTATTTAAAATTAATACTTTGCTAATATATTTATGGCATACTCAATTTTAAAACTATTAAAAGGAAACTCCCATGAAAATTATTTTTTCATTAACTTGTATGAGTCTCCTTCTTTTCTCTGCTAGTATCAATGAACAAATTCATGCACTAGAAGATGCTACACCCAAAGAGAGGGTAGCATTGATGAATCATATTAAAGAGCAACTCATTGAGATGAATCATGAAGAACGGATGCATACCATTGCCTCATTGCAAGAGAAACTTCATGCAAAGAATGAGCAAACCAAACATACTGATGCTCAGAATTCTCAAAATATTTCAGGAAATCAAGAAGAGAATCATGAATTTGATGAGGTAAGAAATTTAGAACACCATGAGCTTCAAGAACAGATGTCAACACATCATAGAGTAGAAGAAGAGCTACATCAACATCAACGCTTAGATGAACAACGTTTAGAAAATCATATGCCCGAAAATTATACAGAGGGAAAATAGATGCATCGAATTCTGCTCTTCTGTTTGCTCTTAAGCTCTTTAAGTTTCGCCTATGTTGACAGCGACATGGATGGTGTTGTTGATAAAAATGATAAATGTGCCAATACCCCTTTAAGCGAATTGGTTGATCTCTCTGGTTGTACCATTAAAAAATTAGTGGCTGATGAAAAACATCTTGACCTTATTCTCGGACAAAGTTATGTGGATGACGGTACTTCTACACTTAATCTATCTTCTTTGAAAATTGACTATTACCATAACGATTGGTCAATGCAGTTGTCAAGCTCTTATTTTGATAGTGATTTAAATAGTGGACAAAATGATACCTATTTAACGCTCTATTATCTTTTTAATCCTCTCAATAACTTTTTTCTGACTTTAAGTGGAGGCGTTGTTTTTCCTACTTATGATGTTGTTGACAATAACATGGACTACACAGCTTCACTTTATGGTCGTTATAAATTTGATGCTTGGTCGCTTACTATGGGTATGGGCTACAACCAAGTTGGAGACATTGATGCGACGAACAGTTTTAACTATCAAAACAGATTTTCTTACAATGTGGGCGTAGGGTATGCATGGGAAAATGGTTTCTATTCAAGTTTAGGGTATTATCGCTCCAACAGTAGTTTTGAGACGGTGGAAGATTTGGAAACACTCTCTTTGTATGCTTATTATCCTTTTGATGAACATTGGTTTAGCAGTCTCAATTATGGCTATGGACTCGTAAGCAGTGGAAAAAGAGAAAACATAGGGGTAAGTCTTGGCTACTATTGGTAAAAAGATACGCATTTTATTGATGGAAGATGAGTTGGATTTGGGTGAAACACTCAAAGAGATGCTTGAAGATGAGGGCTATGAGGTAACTTGGGTACAAGATGGTGAGATGGCATCTGAAGCTACCTATAACAATGCTTTTGACCTCTATATTTTTGACATTAATGTTCCTGAATTAAATGGCTTGGAGTTGCTAGAGTCTCTTAGGGGGGCAGAGGATTTAACACCTACCATTTTCATCTCTGCGTTAATTGATTTGGAGAGCATGAAAAAAGCTTTTAGCATTGGGGCTGAAGATTACATTAAAAAACCTTTTTTTCCTGAAGAGTTGTTATTGCGTATTGAAGCGAAGTTTCAAAAATTAAACCAAGAGATATGTTATAAAAACTTACGCTATAACCCCCAAAGTAAAGCCTTAACAAAAGAGGGAGAGCTTATCTTTTTGAGTAAAAAACAGCAAGAGCTTTTTCATCTTTTTATGACCCAATTAGACAAAACCTTAGACCCCGTAAGCATTATGGAGTACAGCTCTATTAAGTCAATATCTGCTCTACGTGTAAGCATAAACAAGCTAAAACTCTTAACAGGCATAGAGATTCGTAGCATTCACGGAATAGGTTATCGCGTTGAAACATGTTGAATTAGAAGCCTTCTCCAAAAGCTTTTTTCTCTTTTTTACCTCCATTGGCACACTTTTGGGGGTGGTGTTTTATTTGGACTATCAAAAAGAGTTACAAAGTTTTGATGAAAAACTACTCTACAAGATGCACGTTTGTAGTTACTCTTTGGATTGTGAAAACTATAACATAGATTTTAAAGCAAAAAAAGAGAATATCCCCTACAGCCTTTTTAAAAATGAGCAAGAGGTTTACAGTCTATACCCTGTAAAAAAGGTTTCAGATTTTTACCTCAAACTCTCTTTTACACAAGAAGCTTATCATAAAGAGATACATTATTTACATGAAAATTTAATTGTTAGAGCGGTCGTTACTTTTTTGGTCACTTTAATTTTGTCCATTTTATTCTCTTTTTATGCTCTGCACCCTTTACGCAATGCTTTACTTTTGACGCGTGAATTTATTAAAGATATTTTACATGACTTCAACACGCCCATTGCGACGATGCGTCTCAATTTATCTCTGTTACAACGAGAGATAGGCAACAATAAAAAAGTAGAAAGAATTGAGCGAAGTATTGAAAATATTTTATGGTTAGAGGAGAATTTACGAAATTATCTTCAGTTTGAGCGTTCCCCTAAAGAGCATTTTAATCTTGTGAGGCTCATCGAAGAACGTGTGCATATGGTAGAGCAGAACTACCCTAATCTAAGGTATGTTATTGAAATAGATAGTGAAATTAGACTGCATACTTTTAAAAAAGATTTTGTACGCATTGTTGACAACATCATTGTTAATGCCTCCAAATACAACAAGCCAAAGGGCGAAGTTCTCATAAAGTACGAGCAAGAGAAAGAGACTTTGTCCATTAAAGACACAGGAAAAGGGATTAAAAATCCTAAAAAAGTCTTTGAACGCTTTTACAAAGAACATGAACGAGGGGTTGGGATTGGGCTTCATATTGTCGAAAAGCTTTCTAAAATTTTAGGGCTAGAGGTAAAACTTGAAACAGTTTTGGGAGAGGGGACAACTGTTTTTTTGAAGCTTTCACAAGAGATGTTAGAAACATAGTTTTTGCACACACTTTACACACAAAAAGTTCTATACTGTTACTAGCTAACAATAAGGACAAAAAATGATTTACAAAATAACCACAAAAACAAATATTGAGACTGTTAAAGAGGAACTTGAAGCCAAAGCCAAAGAGCTTGGCTTTGGCATACTTAAAAGTTATGCTTTTCAAGATATTTTAGAGGGAAAAGGTTTTCCCATAGAGAAAGACATTACGGTGTATGAACTTTGTAATCCTGCAGGGGCTCAAAAGGTTTTGAGCCAGATTGTTGAGATTTCAGTTTATTTACCTTGTAGGCTTTCTATTTATGAAGAGAATGGAGAAACAGTTTTGGCGACCATTGGCTTTGAAAATATTTTAGAGAGTGTTGAGGTGGATGAAAATTTTAAACTGTTTATGTCGGAACTTTTTGAACACTTAAAAGCATTGATGAATGCTTGGAATGAGGTCTAAGAGATGAAAATCATAGTAAAAAGTTTAATCTTGACACTATTAATTGTACCGATTACGCTATTGGGTCATGGCAATGAAACGCATGACGAAACAAGAATAACGCTAACACCTGTTGTTATGTCAATGGATGAGAATAAAACAGAAGTATTTAAAGAGATTAATGAGGCATACATTAAAGAAGTAAAGCCAATTTTTAAAGCCAAGTGTTTTGATTGTCATGGGACGATAGAGAGTTATCCTTGGTACTATAAAGTGCCAGGAATTAAACAGTTGATGGATTGGGATATGGAAGAGTCAAAAGAGCATCTTGATATGCGTAAAGATTTTCCTTTTGTTTCTCATGAAAGCCCTCTGGAAGATTTGAAAAGTTTAAAAGAAGTCATAGAAGAAGATGATATGCCACCTATTCAGTATGTACTAGGACATTGGGATTCGTATTTAACCAAGCTTGAAAAAGAGACAGTATATGAGTGGGTAGATGGCTCAATTAAAATATTAGGAGATAAAAAATGAATGGATTTGGAATGGGATTGGGTTGGTTAATACCCATATTATTAATAGTAGGATTGGTCTATTTCTTAAATGAAAATAGTGGAGACAGAAAAAATGATGAAAAGAGTCTTTCAGCCAAAGAGATACTTGATTTACGTTTGGCTAAAGGTGAAATAGACAAAGATGAGTATGAGGAAAGAGTCAAAGCTCTTCAAGCTTAAAAGAGTAAACACACTTAGGAGGTGTATTATGAAAGATGTCGTCTGTGGAATGGAAGTTAAAAGTTCTTCTAAATTTAAAGCACTTACAAAAAATATAGTTTACTATTTTTGTTCAGAATCTTGTCAAGATAAATTTACAAATGAGCCTGATAAATATATAGAGCATAAGGATAAAGCCTGTGATGTAAGTTTCCAAGTAGAGCGAAAAAGTGAAGCTAAAAAAGGGGTTAAATACACTTGTCCTATGCATCCTGAAATTATTAGAGACAAAGGAGGAGCATGTCCTAAGTGTGGAATGGCACTTGAACCTATGGGTGTGGAACTTGAAGAGGATACGAGTGAATTAGATGATATGAGCAAACGATTTTGGGTTTCGGTGGTTCTTTCTTTGCCTCTTTTCATTTTAGCGATGTTGAGTGATTTAGCTCCTGAACTTTTGCCTAAGTGGTTAACACTTTCTACAGGGCAGTGGATACAATTTGCCTTGGCAACGCCTGTGGTATTTTGGGGAGGTTGGTCATTTTTTGTACGGGGTATCAACTCCATTAAAACATGGAACTTAAACATGTTTACGCTCATTGCCATTGGGGTAGGTGCTGCTTGGGCATACTCCATGGTAGCACTTTTATGGCCTGAAATTTTCCCTGTATTGATGCAAACGAAAGAGGGCTTGGTACATGTCTATTTTGAAGCAGCAGCTGTCATTACTACTTTGGTTCTTCTAGGACAAGTTTTAGAACTTCATGCTAGAAGTAAAACAAATGATGCGATTAAAAAGTTGTTAAATTTAGCTCCTAAAAAAGCTTTGCGTATAAATAAAGATGGAACAGAAGAAGAGATAGGGCTAGATGAAGTGGAACTTGGTGACCATTTACGTGTTAAGCCAGGTGAAAAAATACCTGTAGATGGGCTAGTGGTTGAGGGACAAAGTAATGTCGATGAGTCGATGATTACAGGTGAGCCTCTACTTGTGAGTAAAAAAGCAAATGATACGGTGATTGGGGCAACCATTAACTCTACGGGTTCATTGATAGTAGAAGCTGTAAAAATAGGTTCTGATACCATGCTCTCTCAAATTGTCGAGATGGTGGCATCAGCCCAACGTTCACAAGCACCCATTCAGCGTTTGGCAGACAAAGTTTCAGCCTATTTTGTTCCAGCTGTGATTTTAATTGCCTTTGTGGCGTTTATGGTCTGGTACATTTGGGGACCGGAACCTACTTTAGCCTACGCCGTGGTTGCTGCTGTGGCTGTGTTGATTATTGCTTGTCCTTGTGCTTTGGGGTTGGCAACACCCATTTCCATTATGGTCGCAACAGGAAGAGCTGCTCTTTCGGGCATATTGATTAAAGATGCTAAAACTTTAGAGACCATGGAGAAAGTAACGACCATTGTTGTCGATAAAACAGGCACTTTAACCGAGGGGAAACCACAAGTGACTACCATTCGTGTCTTAGGTAAGTTTGATGAAGAGAAAGTTTTACAATACTCTGCCAGTTTAGAGTCTTCTAGTGAACACCCTTTAGCCTCTGCTGTGGTGGAAAAAGCCAAAGAGAAGAACTTAGACTTACTTAAAGTAGAAGATTTTAATTCCATTACAGGAAAAGGAATTGAAGCGACTATTGAGGGGCTTAACGTACAGATTGGTAGTGAAGGATTTGTTAAAAGCTTAGGGGTTAGCAGTTCAAAAATAGACAATGAAGTGAAGATGCTACGTCAAAAAGGACAGACAGTTATTTTTGTACTTATAGATGCTGAACTCTCTGCTATTTTAGGAATTGAAGACCCTATTAAAGCCAGTTCAAAAGAGGCGATTGAAACCTTACGAGCACAAGGCTTAAGTGTTGTGATGTTGAGTGGGGACAATGAACAGACAGCCAAAGCCATTGGAGAGCAGTTAAACATTCGCGAAATCTATGGAAATGTATTGCCCAAAGACAAACTCAATATGGTCAAAAAATTTCAGTCAGAGGGTAAAGTGGTGGCAATGGCAGGTGATGGTATTAACGATGCTCCTGCCTTGGCACAAGCCGATGTAGGTATTGCCATGGGAACAGGAACAGATGTTGCCATTGAGAGTGCAGGGATTACCCTTATTAGAGGGGATTTAATGGGCATTGTAAAGATTCATCGTTTGAGTGTGGCGACCATTAAGAATATTAAACAAAATATCTTTTTTGCTTTTGTTTACAACTCAGCAGGTGTTCCTATTGCAGCTGGGGTACTCTATCCGTTCTTTGGCATTTTACTTTCACCAGTCATTGCAGCAGCTGCGATGAGCTTCTCTTCGGTGTCAGTTATTGTGAATGCTTTGAGGTTGAAGAAGGTGGAGATTTAGTTTCTCCACAAACCCTACACGAACTCTCCACACCGATTACACACAAATTTTCATAGAATACCTTAACTGATTAACTAAATCAGTTAAATTAAAACACTTAATCTAAAAGGATTTTTTATGAAAACATTAACACTAGTAAGTCTTGTGACTTTATCCCTTATTTATGCAACAGCAGAGGTGAAAACGCCTCCAAACCCAGCAGACCTTGAATATGAACATCAGTTACATAGTACAACTTCGGTAGAAGATTCAGTTGAAGATATGTCAAAAATGAAAGCCATGGGTAAATGTGGAGCTGATCAAAAAGCCGATAAAGGTGATACTGCTGTAAAAGATGTAAAACCTTCAGAAGCAGAGCTTGAATATGAGCATAATCTACATAGTACAACTTCAGTAGAAGATTCAGTTGAAGATATGTCAAAAATGAAAGCTATGGGTAAATGTGGAGCTGACCAAAAAGCTCATAAAGATACACCAAAAGAGCAAAATGCTTCTAAAGCAGAGTTGGAGTATGAACATAACTTACGTTTAGCTAATGATGTAGAAGAGAGTGATGAAAACATGGGTAACATGAAAGCCATGGGTAAATGTGGAAGTTCTAAATAAAGATTAAATAGGTTGATAATTTTAATTTTCTTCTGTTAAACTTAAAAAAATTAAACACAAAGAAAAGATTAATGAACCTTTACGCACCATGGGAGAGAGCTTTTAAAAAAGTAGCTACCCCTTTTGAACGATTTTTACAAAGAGCATGAACGAGGCGTTGGGATTGGGCTTCATATTGTCGAAAAGCTTTCTAAGATTTTAGGGATAGAGGTGAAACTTGAAACAGTTTTGGGTGAGGGGACAACTGTTTTTTTGAGCTTACCTAGGGAGATGATTAGCTAATAGCTTTTTAAGAAAAACATGTTAAACTAGCACAGCTCAAAAAGATTTTTTGATGCTATTCTACTCTAGGGATAGACCCATAAAGAGTAAATTTATTTTCGCTAAGGAGTTTAGTGATGAAGTATGATTACCTCATTTTTATTGGCAGATTTCAGCCATTTCACACAGGACACGAAAGTGTTATTCGCAAAGCTTTAGAATTGTCAGACAAAGTCATCGTGCTTATTGGTTCAGCCTATCAGCCTCGTACCGTTAGAAATCCATGGGATTTTAATGAACGAGAAAGTTTAATGCGTTTGGCTTTTTCCCAAGAGGAAAATCGCCGTATTTTAGCTTTTCCCTTACTTGACCAAACCTATAACAACCAACGATGGATTAAATCGGTACAACAATTAGTAAGTGGTATCGTCCACAACAAAATAGCCTCAAGCCCCAAAGTGGGACTCATTGGGCATCAAAAAGATAGCTCTTCAGAGTACCTAACTCTCTTTCCTCAATGGGAACGTGAAGAGGTAGAAAATTATGAAAATATCTCTTCTACGGACATTCGAGAACTCTATTTTGACACTGGTGAGTTAAGCCGTAGCCTAAACAGCAATGTTGCCAT
>JALSHP010000373.1 GCA_026982175.1 Campylobacteraceae bacterium | reverse complement strand
TGACTTTTCACCAAAAAGATAGAGTGGACGTTTATATTTACTCAACTCATTTTTGAATTTTTTATCAAAAAAACAAGCTCTGTCCATCATCAAAAGCCCAATGTCATATCGGCTTATGTCAAAGCCAATATCTCCAGAGATATTACTCTCTCTATACGTGACCATAATATTAATATTTTCACTCTCTAGCCCTCGTAACTCACCAATAAGCTGAAAATTATCGGCATAGATTAAACGAATATAAAGCTTTCTCTTTTTTAATTGATTACTCAAATAGATTGCTTCATTCACTTGTACCAATATCTCTTCTCGCTCTTGTCTTAGATTAATAATTAAATAGATGTTTTTACCAAACGGTTCAGGAAAGACCCCTTGTCGTCGGTTTACTTTTTTATAGACCTCTTCTAAAACCAATGGATTACCAATGATAATTAATCTATCATTAGGACGTAACATCGTAGCATTGTTGACAAAAATCTGCTTCTCTTTTCGATAAAGTGCCACAATTTTCCATTTTCTATCGCCCATACTTCCTACATGTTTGTAGGCAAATGAGCTACCAAAAGGAACAAGTACTTCCATAATCTCACCTTGTCCTAAACCAATATTTTTAGCGATTAAAGGCACATTAGGGAGTTTTTCATAAAGGTTAGATGCCATAATTTCATTAACATTTAAAAGGGTTAAATTGGCATCATCAAAATCAATATCATGCCATTTAGAGACAAACACAATGAATATTTTGTCCGTTATCATGCGTATGTTCTTATAAGTATACTCCGCCTCTTTACGATTCTCCATCACAATAAAAATGGTAACAAATTTTTTATCTTCCATGAGGGTGCGTATACGCATTAAAGAGGTAGGGTCAATGTCAATGTAGTTAATATTGTCTAACAAATCTAACTCATCCATTAGGTGTGTTTTTGTACAAGCAATATAGTAGTGATTGGTATCAATACGGCTTTTTCCTACCCATTTTACAAAATGTTGTGCTATCTCCCCTGATGCCAGTATTAATACGTTTTTCATTATAATTCACCAAAATATTTAATTAGGACATTATAACACAATGGATTTTCAGATAGATAAAACCGATGGAAAAGCACGAGCTTGTACCATTAAAACTGCTCACTCAACCATTAAAACACCTGTCTTTATGCCAGTAGGAACAGTAGGTGCGGTTAAAGCGCTTGATGCAACTGACCTAGCAACGTTCATTAAACCTCAAATTATTTTAGGTAATACTTATCATTTATACTTACGTCCAGGCGATAATGTCATTGATAAAATGGGAAAACTACACGGTTTTACCCAATTTCCAAAAAGTTTTTTAACTGATTCGGGTGGGTTTCAAGCTTTTTCACTTTCAGATAATGTCAAGATAGATGAGGGAGGCATTACTTTTAGAAGTCACATTGATGGAAGCAAACACTACTTTACCCCTAAAAAAGTGATTGACATTCAAGCCAATTTGGGTTCAGATATTATGATGATTTTAGATGATTTAGTTGCGTTACCTGCCACGCAAGAGCGTATTAAAGCCAGTATTGAACGCACGACAGCTTGGGCAAAAGAGTCCATAGAGTATCATAGAGCTAATCAATCCCAAGGCAAGAACTTAAGCCAAAATATTTTTGCCATCATTCAAGGAGGAACAGACAAAGCCTTTAGAGAAAAATCTGCCAAAGAGTTGTGTGCTTTAGATTATGATGGCTTTGCCATTGGTGGGCTAAGTGTGGGTGAAGCCAACCAAGATATGTATGACACCGTAGAATGGACAACACAATTTATGCCCGAAGATAAACCTCGCTACCTCATGGGTGTAGGAACACCTGAGGACTTAGTTGAGAATGTCGAACGAGGGGTCGATATGTTTGACTGTGTGATGCCAACACGAAACGCACGAAACGGAACGCTCTTTACCTCCTATGGAAAAGTAAACATTAAAGCTGCACGATTTAAAGAGGACAATGAAGCACTTGACCCAGAGTGTAGCTGTATGGTTTGTCAAACTTATTCAAAAGCCTACCTTTGTCACCTTTATCGTGCCAGAGAGATAACCTACTTTAGACTAGGAACCATTCATAACTTATATTATTATTTAAATTTGATGAGTGAGATGCGTGAAGCCATTCTTGAAAATAGATTTCAAGAATTTAAAAAAGAGTTTTACAAGAAAAGAAGCTTATAAGAAAAGCAATTTATAAAAACAAGGTGCAATAAATTGACACCCTACTTATGCACTTAATTGTGCATTATGAAGTTTAATAAAAACTGCTAAATCTCTTACTGTTTTACAACCCTCTTCCATTGCCATTTTTAATAGCTTACTGTGATCAGATAAATTCATAATGACTTCCTTATATTAAAATTAAATAAGTTTATATAATTAATTATTTAATTCATTATAATAGAAAGTTTTTAGATTTAAACTTAATTTTAAATAAATATATATTTTTACTTTAAATATTTAAAATATTTTAATATTTAATGTTTTATATCGTTATTTCTTGTATGTCTGCTATCTCTTTAAATGATTTATAAACAGAAGCTATGGTATTTTTACGGTTATTTTTAATCGCTTCATCTTCTGCATTGACCATCACATCATCAAAATATTTATCTAGTTTTTCTTTAAGTGCAAACATCGCTTTTAATTTCTCTTCGTAAGAGCCATACGATTTTTGCATCGTATCTTTATAGTCAGCATATAACTCTTTTTCAATTGCTATGGCAAATAGTTTTTCATCAACCACTAACACTTCGTCTAAATTAACCTCTTTAGAAATATTTGCCACACGTTTAAAGGTCGTAAACTGTTCTTTAAATTCATCTTGAGAAACAATGGCATTTAACGCTGAAACTTTTTTAGCAATCTCATTAACATCTTTCTCACCAGCTTCAAGTACAGCCATAATCACCGAGGGGTTAGCTTGTAGTGACTTTTTAATACGTTCCACTATAAATTCAATAAGCTTATCTGTCTCATAAGAGGCATATTCTGTGCTTAATGCTTCTAATATCTCGTCAAGATTAAAGGCTAAGTCATATGTAGTTACCATACGCACAATTCCATTAACAGCACGACGCAAAGCAAATGGGTCTTTTGAACCACTTGGTATTTTACCCACCGAGAAAAGCCCTACTAAAGTGTCAAGCTTAATTGCCATTGCCACAATGGCAGAGAAGGTAGAACTTGGAAGTTCAGCACCCTCACCTAAAGGAAAATACTGCTCTTTAATCGCACTATAAACCACTTCATCTTTACCCAAAGCTTTAGCATAGTAATACCCCATAAGCCCTTGAAGCTCTGTAAACTCATAAACCATTTCAGAAGTTAAGTCAGCCTTTGCTAAAGAGATAGTCTCACCCATAAGCTCTTTAAGTTCACTTTCACTTTTACCTGTCTCTTTTTTAACTTGCTCCATATAGCGTTCAAGCAATGCAAGGGCTATCTTCTTCTCACGCTCAATCTTGTCAGTCAATGAACCCAATCCGTCCATAAAGGTAATCTTCTCTAGCCCATCGGTTAAGAGACCTCTTTTTAAATCGTTTCGGTAAAAGAACAATCCATCAGCTAAACGTGGTTTTAAAACACGTTCATTTCCCTCAACTACTTTGGTGTAGTCATCGGTTACGGCATTAGAAACCACAATGAACTTGTTAGAGAGTTTCTCATTTTCAAAGACAGGAAAATAGCGTTGATGCTCTTTCATAGAGGCAATAATCGCTTCAGGGGGTAGCTCTAAAAAAAGTTCATCAAAAGAACCAAGCAGTGATTTTGGGTTTTCCGTAATGGCAACGATTTCAGCCAACAACTCTAAATCTCGTTCAATGCTAATGTTATGCTCTTTTTCAAGTGCATCAAATTCAGCTAAAATTTTCGCTTCACGCTCTTTAGGATAAAGTGAGACTTTCCCCTCACTTAAAATCTTCTCATACTCATTGACACTAGCCACTTCAATAGCATCAAAATTCACCATACGATGTACAAAAGTTTTACTACTTGACTTAACCCCAAAGAGTTCAACATCAACTACCTCATCATCAAGACGCACTTGTAACCAACGCAAAGGGCGAATAAACTCATCGCTTCTACTTCCCCAACGCATCATCTTACCAAATGCCATAGAGTTTAACCACTGCGTAAGCATGGCTTCAAGAAGTTCTTCACTTGGCTTTCCTTCTTGCTCTTGCTTAAAGTAAAGGCACTCTTTTCCCTTTTTTTCTGTACGTCCAAGCTCCTCAAAACTCACCCCACACTTACGAGCAAAACCAAGTCCAGCATTCGTCACTTCTCCATCACGAACAGCAGCCACCATTGGTGGTCCTACAAGCTCTATGATGTTGTCACGCTGTTTTAAAGGAAATGCTTTATGGCGAAGTACCAAACGACGAGGCGTATAGATGAATTCAAATTCAGATTCAAGACGATACTCTACAAGTAAATCTTTCCAAGATTTTTCAATGTTTTTTACAATTTTAAGAAGTGGAATAGCAGGTAGTTCTTCTACCCCTATCTCTATTAGAAGTGCTTTTGTCATTTTTAGCTTATCCTAGTCATAATTATTGATGGAATTTTAGCTAAATTTTTATAAGGTTTAGAATTATCCCCTATTCCTAGTATCTTCCCCCACATAAGCCTTAGCATGTAAATCAGAATAATTTTGATAACCATCATAAAATCTCTTAGCAATCTTATCTAAAAAAAAATCACTCATGCCATTTAAAAAAGCATAGGATTGATTGTCTTCTTCATGATGTTTACGGTGATGTTTCATTGAAAGTAAAATGCCTATGTTTTGTAAGAAAAGTACTGTGCTACTCTTGCCATTGTGACATAAAAAGTGCGAAACTTCGGCTACTGAAGAGAGTATACCTATGAAAATAAGCGTCATTAAAAGATAACTGTTTATCTGCGTGAAACTCAAAACTATGGTTAAGAGTAAAAATAGTACTAACCAAAACTTAGCTCCTGATTCATTAAAATAAATTCGTGGCAAAGAAAAGTTTGCATAAGTTGGATGACGATGATGCAGATGAAAACTAGCAACAAAAGGGCCCATTATGCCCTCATAGTTGTGGTTGTTGTCCATATATAGATGTATATAGCCATTGATAAAGTCCGTTAAAAAGTAAGCCAAGAGAAAAATAACTAAAAATAAATGCCATTGAAAATTTAAAGTAAAAAGTACGCTTAACAAATAAAATTGCATCCCCACATTCAAAAAAGAGACCAAGAGATAGATATAACCATAGCGTTTTTTTTCGTGATACTTTTTCATGGCAAGATTAAAAGAAATTTGTTTTGTATTTATATTCATAGTGCTATAATACCTTAAAATCCATGCCTTATAAATATAAACATAAAAAATAAACATAAAAGACAAAAATGAAAAATTTATTTAAACAATACCTTCCTTATTTAGCGAACTACAAACGCCAATTTCTTTTTGCTATTTTAGGAATGTTAGCCGTAGCTGTGGGGACAATGGGAACTGCCCAAATGATAAAACCCCTACTTGATGACATCTTTGTCGCCAAAGACGCTGACATGCTTATGGTGATGCCATTTATCATCATCGCTGTTTTTTCACTCAAAGGCATTGGTCAATACATCCAAACTTACTACATGTCATTCATAGGGCTAGATGTCGTGCGTAAATTGCGTGACAACTTGGTGACTCACCTCACCTACCAAGACATAAGCTTCTTTCAAAAAATGCACTCTGGTGAGATTTTGTCTCGTGTCACCAATGATATTGGACGCATACAAAGCGTGGTTACTAAAATCATTCCCGACTTCATTCGTGAATCTTTGACCATTATTGCCTTGACAGGCTATGTTATTTACGAGAGTCCTAAACTGGCTTTTTATTTTTTAATCATTATGCCCATTGCCCTCTACCCTTTAAGTGTTTTGGCAAAAAAGATGAAACGCTACTCAAAACTTTCACAAGAGAGTACCTCTGATATGACAAGCCGTTTGGGTGAAATATTTTCTAACATAGAGGTCATCAAATCTCACTCTAGCCAAAAGTTAGAGAGTCAAAAGTTTGCCAAAGAAAACCAAAATGTCTTTAAATACCTTTTAAAACAAGTCAAAGTAGCAGCCTTAACCTCACCTCTCATGGAGATATTGGGTTCAGTCGCCATTGGGGTTGTCATCTACATTGGAGGGACAGAAGTGATTGAAGAACGTATGACCGTAGGTGCTTTTTTTGCCTTTTCAGCTGCTCTTTTTATGCTCTACACCCCCATCAAACGTATCTCAAACCTCTACAACCAAGCCCAAGATGCCGTGGTTGCCAATGAGCGAATGTTTGAACTTCTGAATACAGAGCCTAGCATTAAATCGGGAAAAATTGAACTCAAAGAGCAAATCAAACATCTCTCTGTTCTCAATAGCTCATTAAAATATGGTGATAAACTAGCCCTTAACCATGTCTCCTTAGGCGTTGATAGAGGGGAGAGCATCGCCCTTGTGGGTGATTCTGGTGCAGGTAAATCCTCTTTGGTTAATCTTTTGGTACGTTTCTATGACCCAAGTGAGGGGGAGATTCTTATTAATGACAAATATAATCTCAAAGATTTAACCCTAGAGTCACTACATCAAAAAGTTGCCTATGTCACCCAACGCATCTACATTTTTAACGATACCATCGCTCAAAATGTTGCTTACGGTCAACTATTTAATGAAGAGAAAGTCAAAGAAGCTCTTAAAAAAGCTCATGCTTTAGAGTTTATAGAGGGCTTAGAAGATGGTATTAACACAATGTTAAGTGAAAATGGAAATAACCTCTCTGGTGGACAGAGACAACGTATTGCTTTAGCACGTGCTTTATACAAAGAGCCAGATATTCTCATTTTAGATGAAGCCACTTCAGCCCTTGACAACAAAAGTGAAGCCCTCATTCAAAAAGCACTAGAAGCCCTAAAGCATGAGATAATAACCATTACAGTAGCACATAGACTTAGTACCATTGAAAAATCAGATGCCATATTGGTCTTTAAAAATGGGGAAATTCTTTGTAGAGGTCAACATCAAGAGCTTATTAATGAATGTGAAGAGTATCAAAAATTGGCGAAAATTTTGGTCTAAGCTTAGGCTAAAACTGTCCGTTTATGACACTTCTCAAGCTCCTCTTTCAGACGCACTATCTCTTTTTTTAGAAGCTTATTCTCTTCAGCGAGTGTCAAACTTTTAGCCGAACTCTCAATAATACTCTCACTTACTTTCTTCTCTTGTGCTTCATCAATGAGGACATAAGTTACTTCTTTACCCTCAACTTTTTCCACCACACTTTTTACGTCACCACTTTTTGCCATTTTCATGACATTAAAGTAGCTCAATTTATGTCGCTTTGCATACTCTCGTAAAGTCACTCTTTCCATCAGAATTTCTTTACTTTAGAGGAAGCTTTTCAGATTTCCAAGCATTAATGCCCCCACTCATGTTCAAAGGAGTAAAACCATTTTTTTCTAAAACACGTGAAGCATAAACCGAACGGCTACCACTTCTACAATAGACCAAAATAGTTTTAGATTTATCTAACATATTTAAGTTTTTAGCCAATTGGTCAACAGGTATGAGTTTCGCCCCTATCAAATGCCCATCAGCTTTAAACTCTTCAGGCGTTCTAACATCTAAAATAGTCAAATTACTATCATCTTTTTCAAGCATCTCATAGGCAACTTTAGCCGAAACAGACTCAAAATTTGCCCCTATGATGCCTTTTGAATAAAGCACATAAATCCCTAACACTACCAACACTACCCAAAACAAATTATCCATTATTTTTTTCACTTTATATCTCTTTTTTATCTATACAAACAACTTCTAATTTCGTCTTTGTATCTGTAATTACAAATTTATCATCTTTTTTAATGGACGATAAATTAACACGTTTTCCAGCCATTACTACTTCTGCCCAACCCTCTTTTTGCTTATTTTTAGGGTTAGAGAGTTTAAACTGCTCTTCAAGGGCTTTTACTTGCGTAGCTTTAAGTTGTAAAGCATACGCTAATTTCTCTTTTAACTCACCCTCCAAAGGCGTAACTCTGTTCTCATTTTGTGTCATCTGATACTGCATCACACGTTTAAACTCATCTTCTAAGTTCTTAAACTCTTTTTGCATGGTGGCAATTTTTTGTGAAACCGAATGACGTGCAAACTCTTGCTCAAACGCCTTTAA
>JALSHP010000372.1 GCA_026982175.1 Campylobacteraceae bacterium | reverse complement strand
CACAAACTCCATATCTGAGGGCTTACCGCGTGAGATAGCACTACGCCAAAAACAGTACGAGTATTATCGTGACTTGCTTTTGAGCTTTCCTAAAAAAGAAGTAGAGGCATAGTATGGGACAGACATTAAAAAAAGTAGCAGAACAACTTGAAGTATCTCCAAAAAAAGTACAACTTATCTATGCTTTTAATGGTGTAGGTAAGACACGGCTGTCTCGTGAATTTAAAAAGTTGATTGAAGAAAACCCCACAGAGGAAGAAGATGAGGACAGTTCTGAACATTCAGAATTGTCACAAAAGAACATTCTTTATTATAGTGCCTTTACTGAAGATTTATTTTATTGGGATAATGATTTAAATGGAGAGCCAGAGAATGAAACAAGAATATTAAAAATTCATCCTAATGCTTTTACCCATTGGGTATTTGTTGAGCAAGGACAAGAACCAAATATCATTTCTAATTTTCAACACTATGCGAGTGATAAGCTAACTCCACATTTTAATCAAGAATATACTATCACAAATGACAATGGTGAAGAGTCTACCGTAAAAGCATTTTCGGAAGTAACATTCTCTTTAGAGAGAGGTGGTGACGATAGTTTACCTAATCTAAAAATATCAAAAGGCGAAGAGAGTAACTTTATTTGGAGTATATTTTATAGTTTGATTGAGCAAGTAGTAGATGTATTAAATACACCTGAAGAAACAGATAGAGAAACAGATACATTTAACCAATTGAAATATGTATTTATAGATGACCCTGTAACTTCATTAGATGAAAATCATTTGATAGAGTTAGCAGTAAATTTAGCACAATTAATCACATCTAGTACTTCAGATATTAGATTTATTATTACAACACATAACGCTCTTTTTTATAATGTCTTATATAATGAACTTAGTCTTAAAAATGGTTATATTTTAGAAAGATATGAAGATGGCTCATTTGAACTTACAGAAAAAAAAGGTGATTCAAATAAAAGTTTTTCTTATCATCTTTATTTAAAACAAATAATCGAACAAGCGATTGAGCAAAATACAATTGAAAAATATCATTTTGCACTCTTGCGTAATCTCTATGAAAAAACGGCTAATTTTCTTGGCTATCCTAAATGGTCGGAGTTATTACCAAATGATGGTAGAGAAGGATATCTCAGTCGTATTATTAATTTTACGAGCCATTCTACTTTGTCCAATGAAACCATTGCAGACCCTACACCACAAGAGAAGCAAACGGTTAAGTTTTTACTTGACCATTTAAACGAAAATTACAATTTTTGGCAGGAGGTAGCAACAGATGCTTAAATACACCAAACCCATCGCAGAATCCAACAACTTCATCGTCCTTGACAAATACACCAAAGAGTGGGTGGTCAATGACTCTTATCAGAGTGAAGATAGCTTAGAAAAAGAGCTTATAAGCGACCTCAAAAATCAAGGCTATGACTATCTACCAAAACTCAACAGCCCTGAAAAAATGCTCGACAACGCAAGAGCACAGCTCCAAACCCTCAACAACATGACATTTAGCGATGCCGAGTGGCGACGCTTTGTCGAGGAGTATCTGGACAAACCAAGCGACAACAGCATCGACAAAACCCGTAAGATTCACGATGATTACATCTATGACTTTGTCTTTGATGATGGGCATATACAAAACATCTACTTGGTAGATAAAGCCAACATCACACGCAACACACTCCAAGTCATCAAACAGTTTGAGCAGAGAGGCTCGTCAGCGAACCGTTATGATGTGACCATCTTGGTCAATGGTTTGCCATTGGTGCAGATAGAGCTTAAAAAGCGTGGCGTAGCCATTCGTGAAGCCTTTAACCAGATACACCGTTATAGTAAAGAGAGCTTTAACGCAGACAAATCACTCTACAAGTATCTGCAACTCTTTGTCATCTCCAACGGCACGGACACACGCTACTTTGCCAACACTACCAAGCGTGACAAAAACAGCTTTGACTTTACGATGAACTGGGCGAAGTCTGATAATAGCCTCATCAAAGACCTCAAAGACTTCACAGCGACCTTTTTTCAAAAAAACACGCTCTTAAATGTACTGCTACACTACTCTGTTTTTGATGTGAGCAATACTTTGCTAGTGATGCGACCCTATCAGATAGCCGCCACAGAACGGATACTCTGGAAGATAAACAGTGCCTACCAAGCAAAAAAATGGAGCAGTACGCAGAGTGGTGGCTACATCTGGCACACCACAGGCTCGGGCAAGACCCTGACCAGTTTCAAAGCAGCCCGTTTGGCTACGGAGCTAAAGTTTGTGGATAAAGTCTTTTTTGTAGTAGATAGAAAAGATTTGGACTACCAGACGATGAAAGAGTATCAACGCTTTTCACCCGATAGTGTCAATGGAAGCGAAAGCACCGCAGGACTCAAACGCAACATCGAAAAAGAGGATAACAAAATCATCGTCACCACCATCCAAAAGCTCAACAACCTCATAAAAGGTGATGAAGCCTTGCCTATTTATACTAAGCAGGTAGTCTTTATCTTTGATGAGGCACACCGTAGCCAGTTTGGTGAAGCACAAAAAAACCTGAAGAAGAAGTTTAAAAAATACTACCAGTTTGGGTTTACAGGTACGCCGATATTCCCCGAAAATGCCTTGGGTGCAGAGACAACGGCTAGCGTGTTTGGGCGTGAGCTTCACTCTTATGTCATCACTGATGCCATTAGAGATGAAAAAGTGTTAAAGTTTAAGGTAGATTACAACGATGTACGCCCACAGTTTAAAGCCATAGAGAGCGAGACAGATGAGCAAAAACTCAGTGCAGCAGAAAATAAACAAGCCCTACTGCACCCCGTGCGAATAGATGAGATATCGCAGTATATTTTAAACAACTTCAAACAAAAGACCCATCGCTTACAAGCAGGAGCCAAAGGCTTCAATGCCATGTTTGCCGTGAGTAGCGTAGATGCTGCCAAGCTCTACTATGAGGCGATAAACAGGCTACAACAGCAGAGTCAAAAACCACTCAAAATCGCCACCATCTTCTCTTTTGCTGCCAATGAAGCACAAGATGCCAAAGGCGACATAGAAGATGAGGGCTTTGAGCCTAGTGCTATGGATGCCAGTGCAAAAGAGTTTTTGAGTGCCGCACTAGATGACTACAATGCCATGTTTAAAACCAACTACAGTGTAGAGAGTAAATCCTTTCAAAACTACTACCGTGACCTAGCCAAACGGGTCAAAAGCCAAGAGGTAGACCTGCTCATCGTGGTGGGGATGTTTCTCACAGGCTTTGATGCCCCTACACTAAACACGCTCTTTGTAGATAAAAACCTCCGTTATCATGGACTCATACAAGCCTTTTCTCGTACAAACCGTATCTATGATGCGACCAAGACTTTTGGGAATATCGTGAGCTTTCGTGACTTGGAACAAGCCACCATAGATGCCATTACCCTCTTTGGTGATAGCAATACCAAAAATGTGGTCTTAGAAAAGAGCTACAAAGAGTATATGGAGGGCTTTAGCGATATTGTCACAGGTAAGGCACGGCGTGGGTATGTAGAAGTGGTAGAGGAGCTAGAAGAGCGATTTCCTAACCCTGAAGAGATAGTGACCGAAAAAGATAAAAAAGATTTTGCCAAGCTCTTTGGTGAGTACTTGCGTGTGGAGAATGTGTTACAAAACTACGATGAGTTTGCTAGTCTAAAGGCACTACAAAACTTAGATATGGAAGATGCTGAGGCGATAGAAGCCTTTAAAGCCCAACACTATCTAAGTGATGAAGATTTAGAAGTTATGAAAAACATCAAGACACTAGCAGAGCGAACCGTTCAAGACTATCGCTCTACCTATAATGACATTCGTGATTGGCAACGACGACAAAAGGCAGGTGATGAAGCAGAAGCCTCAACGATTGACTGGGACGATGTGGTTTTTGAGGTAGATTTACTCAAATCGCAAGAGATTAACTTAGACTATATCTTGGAGCTGATATTTGAACACAACAAAAACCTCAAAGACAAAGCATCATTGGTCGAAGAGGTACGTCGTATCATCCGTGCGAGTTTGGGTAACCGTGCCAAAGAGAGTTTGGTCGTGGACTTCATCAACCAAACAGACCTAGATGAGATTATGGACAAACCTAGTATCATAGATGCCTTCTACCACTTCGCCCAAGTAGAATTGAAAAAAGAAGCCCAAGAACTCATAGAAGATGAAGCATTAAACGCAGAAGAAGCCAAGCGTTACATAGCCTCATCACTCAAACGAGAGTATGCCAGCGAAAACGGCACAGAGCTTAATGCCCTACTGCCAAAGATGAGCCCACTCAATCCACAATATTTGACAAAAAAACAGAGTGTCTTTCAGAAAATAGCTGCTTTTGTGGAGAAGTTTAAGGGGATTGGAAAAGAGGTGTGATGCCTCTACGATTTTACATTTTATTTTTAAATTGCTTGCATCTTTTTCTATTTGTCTTCGATGGATTCTTGCAATATTTTGCAACTGCATTCTTACCGAAATAGTAATTAATAATTCCATTATTTGCACCTGTGCGAACGACAAGTAAATAGCCTTTTTTAATTAATTCTTGTTTATATTTTTTATATGAACTTTTTGACATCTTTGCTTTTTTACACATAGTCGCATCTTTAGAATCACTATTTGGATATGTATCAACAAAAGCAAGATAAATTGATATTGCATTTCTCGACAAGTCATTAAATGCACTTTTGTCAATTTTTAAAAAACTATTGCTTTGTAAGTCTTTAATAATTGGCATAATTTCTTCCAAAAGAAAAAAATTTATGATAAAATAACACTCTAAACTTCCTTTACTACTTAGACGGTTTACACGCAAATAATCACGGCAATGATTATTTGCTAGATATTTCTAACTCTTTAATACTCTCTAAAATTAAATATATTCCTTCTATCGACGACCATATATCTGCTTATATAACTTTTCTATCCTAGCTGAATTTCTACTTAGAGAATCAAAAATTTGTTCATTTTTTGATTCTTCATCAGGTGATGATTGGTTGTTATCTTTAGTATTACATTCTTCATTTGGTTTTTCTTTCTCTTCCTCCTTCGGTATATCATCCAACGATATATGCAATCTCTTCATGTATATACGAAATGCACTCCTCGCACTGTCACTTGTTACAGCATTCTTACCCATTTCTGATATTAGCACTTCTAAATACTCTACATAATGCGTCTCACATAAAAATTTTTTTTGAAAGAAATATCTTCTCTCTTTGCCTATGTCTTCACACAATATACATTCCATACTTTTCTCCATTAAATTTTTCTAAATAATCGTCTTTTTTTAGACAACATATCTTCACTTGCCTGATTGAATAATTTCATTTTTTTTACTTCAATGATAAGGTTTTTAATTGATTTTGAAATTCCATTAACTTGCTCATCAACTCCTCTAAATAATTCATATACTCTTCCTGCAAAGCTTCTACTTCTTCTGCTTGAATATTTATTTTCTTCATTAATTCTTCTTGCATTGTCTGTAATATTTTTTTCCAAATCTCTTCTTGATTCATCAATGCAAGTATATATCCTTTGCTCTGCTGTTCTAAGTTCTGTGTATATTTTATGGTTAAGGTCTCTAATGCGTTTAAATAACTCTGTCTCTCGTCTTTTTGTTCTTTCAAAACTCTCTTTTCGTCTTTGTCTATTTGTTTTAATAAGTTCTCTAATTCGCTCATTGTCTACACCCTTATTATTTTCATCACTATTGTTTTCCACCATGGTATACTTGTCTTTTTTTTGACTAATCTGCTTATCACTTGCATATCGTTTTGTATGCCTATCAATTCTTGACTGTAAGTACTTTTGATATGTGTTTCCAGTTGTTCTAATCTCTCCTCGTGCAACTTTATTATCATACTCTCTAATGCGTCTTTCTCGTTCTTTGCTGAGGCTTTCAATGCCTCCAGTGCTTCTGAATGTTTCACTATATATACCTCCTTTTAGACGTAATGCTTTCTTTCCTATATCTTCATGTTTAACACTTAGACTTTCTTCATTTTTACGTGTGATTTGATAGCCACTCTTCATAAGTAGCTCTATCATCTGATTTCTGCTTTTAATCTGTCCATTCTCTACTAAAGCATGTAGGGTTTTATCCAAGTTTTTACGATTAGCCACTATATGACCATCACTACATGTTACTTTCATACGTTCTGTCATAGTGCGTGAACGTCTAGGGTCGTTAGGATTCTGCAATTTATACTTGACATTTATCCCATTTTTCCACATATCCATCAAAGGTAAATCTCTGCTATGCGAATATAAATCTAAATCTATCCCTGTGTCGAGTGTCATTCTAGGCACAACAAAGTTTAACTCTATTCGTTCCTTGTCGGAGTGTTCCACCCATAGTATGTTGTACTTTTCACTCGATATACCTGCAAACAAGACCTTTTCAAAAGCATCCATAATTTCTTTTTTTTGCTCATTATTAATATACTCCTCTTTGGCAAACATTAGTCCACCACTTAGGTATTTATGTTTACGTTCATTACTTTTTATCAAGGATTTTGTAAGTTCAGCATTGCCTCTCAATACAATGGCTGTACCATCTTCTGTTCTCTCGTTCAAAAGATATTCAACCACACCTGTTTTACCTTTACTTTTTCGATTTAATTTTAATATCATAGCAGCCAAGCCTCATTTAGTTTCTGCTCTATTTTAAGTAGAAGCTGCAACATCCATATATCGACTTTTTCTCCACTATTTAATCTTCTAGCAATCTGATTTATATTGTTCCCAACCATAGCAATTTGACCTAAATAAATTTGCTTTTCTTTTAGACAATTTTGTTTTGCAACTCTACCTGTAGTAGCAATCTGTTGAAAATATTGTGATGGTGTCAGCCCTGATATCTCACACTTCTTTTCAATTCGAATCCATTCTTTATTTGTAAAACGAAATGATTTTTTTATCGTTCTGTTTTCCATTATTATCTCCGATATATAAAAAAGGGTCTTAGGGAATTCCCTAACCAGCTTTGTTTTGAGGACGGATGTCCGACAAAACATATGCTGGCTCTCATACGCCGATGGCTTACCCCCAGCCATTATTAATTTACTTTTGCACTTTCAATCCAATAATCTATTTCACTTAATCTATAAAATATTTTACTGCCAATTTTATGATAAGGTATCTGTTTAGTCATTCTATATTTTGCTTGTGTCGCTAAAGCAATACCAAACATTTCAAATAATTCATGGGGATTTATCCATATCGTTTGTTCATTTTTTTGTTTCACTTTTAACTCCTTATTTATTTTTGTCAGTATGACTTAAAAATAAAATTATCACAAATTTAAACTAATTTTTTTTGTTAAAAGTTAAGAAAAAGGTTTTAGATATTTTGTTTCAATTTTTATTGAAAAAATATATACTTTTTTTAAAAAATATATCATTTATCGAAAAATACTTTATAATATTAAAATTGAATGTATTTTTTATATTTTATGATGATGACGCTGTAGACGTACTTTATAGTATATTTCACTATATTTAAGAGTATGTGTATATACGTAACATTATTTGAGATTAAAAAACATATTTTGTTGTTCAAGTTGCTCTTTTAGTTCTGCTTGTGTTTTACACATCTTCACATCACTATCAACACAATAGATATGAACACCCTTAGAGTTTACAGTTGTTTTAAGTTCTGTAACACTATAGGAATTTGAGAGATACGCCTTATTGAAGTAGTCTAACCAGCCATTATCTGTATTGATATACTTTTTCTCAAATATTGGCTTGATGTTTTTTATCGACTTTTGCGTTATCTGTTGATATGATTGTTTTACAATAGTGTAAAAACTATGATTTTGATATCTAAGATGTTTATCTATGTCCTCATAATCTGCATTAAAAACCACACCATAATCACCTACATATTGTGGTAAGTAAATATCTTTACCCTCTTGGGTTTGAGTCATCTTCATGAACGGAGATATCGTAAATCTTTTAAAGAAGTCATTCATATATGCTTCAATACTTGCTTCTCTTGCATGTATAAATGCTTTAGCACTAGAGGCTTCCGCCATAAGTATGGCTATCATATACTTCTCTTGTACTACATCAGAAAATATTGTATTTTTATCATACTTTACATAGGTTTCATTCTCTCCTGCATATGGTAAAAGATTTTTACCTGCATATACACGTGCATTTGAGTATCTCTCTAATATGCTCAATATTTTGATAGCACCTATTTTTGTCTTAGTATCAATTTCACAATAGACACTCCCGTTTGCTTGAGGATACTCTACAAGCTTGAAATTAATATGATTTT